>JBFKCU010000162.1:0-6488 GCA_041620115.1 Burkholderiales bacterium
ACCAGCAACTCGGTAGGACGCAGTTCCTTGCCGATCTTCTTGGCACCGGCCGCATGGTCCAGGCGCAGAAAAACATTGAGTCCGCGCGCCTTCGCGGTCGCTTCGAAGCGATCCAACGTTTCCTTGACGTTGTGCGCACTTTTCACCGTGACCAGCCCGTCCGCAGCCTGCACAGGCAGCGATAACAGTGACAGCGCGACAACGACGGCACTAAGCAGAATTTTAGTTATGTTCGTCTCCATTCAACTGATCGATCCGCAGCAACCTAGATCCGTATGTACGCCGGGCGTCCGGCTGGACGCCGCAAGATGCTTGCGCAACCAGCCCCGATCGATTATAGAATGATCGGTCCATAATGCAACTTTATTGATGATGCCCGCATCATGGCCACGGCGGGATCACGCTGGCCGCGGCGTTTTTTGGCGGCTGCGCCCGGGAATTCGCCATGGATTCAACCTGTAAGGAACAAGACGCAAGGGCGACTGATAGTCTTTGCCGATTCTGTTGCTCCGGTCCACGTGGTGTTAACCTGTTTTTCGCCCTTTGGTCGCCGGCCGTAAACACCCGATTTCAGGAGTTGATTGATGCACGCCACGCTGCCCTTGATGGAATCCCGCGATTTCCCGGCCATTCGCCGGCGACCGGTGGAGACGCTGCAGGTCAACCTCGGCTATAAGTGCAACCAGAGCTGCCTGCATTGCCATGTCAATGCCGGGCCCACGCGCACCGAGATGATGGCGCGCGAAACCATATTCGAAGTCATCGCCTATCTGAAGGACGCCGGCATCAGGACGCTGGACGTCACCGGCGGCGCGCCCGAGCTCAATCCGCATTTCGGCATGCTGGTCGAAGCAGCACGCAACATCGGCGTCCATGTCATTGACCGCTGCAATCTGACCATCCTGTTCGAGCCCGGCCAGGAGTCTCTCGCACAGTATCTCGCCGACCATCAGGTCGAAGTCGTCGCATCGCTGCCCTGTTACATGGAGGATAACGTCGACCGCCAGCGCGGCAAGGGCGTATTCGGCACCAGCATTCGTGCGCTGCAGTTGCTCAACCGCCACGGCTACGGCCAGCCCGGATCACCGCTGAAACTCAACCTGGTCTACAACCCGCAGGGTCCCGTGCTGCCGCCCGAACAGCAGCAGCTGCAGCGCGACTACAAACAACACCTGCTCGACGAGTACGGCATTGTTTTCAACGAGCTGTATGTGCTGACCAACATGCCGATACAGCGCTTCGGCAGCACGCTGATCTCAAAAGGGCAGTTCGAGCATTACATGGCCGTGCTCAAGAACGCCTATCAGCCGGGCAATCTCGAATCCGTGATGTGCCGCACCCTGCTGTCGGTGGACTGGCAGGGCTATGTCTATGACTGCGACTTCAACCAGATGCTCGATCTGCCTCTGGCCTGGAAAAACCGGCCGCGCAGCCATCTGCGCGAACTCATCGGAACCGACCTCACCGACAATCCGATCGTCGTCAAGGACCACTGCTACGGCTGTACTGCCGGGCAGGGGTCCAGTTGCGGCGGCGCCCTGGTCGACTGATCTCCCGCTTTCACGACGCCGCTTATGATCGAACCGACGTTCGCAGTCTATTTCTGGGGTTTCCTGCTGCTCTACGGCGGCGTGATGTACGCCATCTCGCCGCGTTCGCGCACCGACGCGAGTTTTTTCAGCGGTAATGACGACGCCGGCCGCCCGGCCACCGAATGGGCGCTGGTATGCAGTATTTTCATCAGCTGGATTTTCGCCAAGTCGGTGACCAACGCCGCCAATCTGGGCGCGGCCTACGGTGTGGTCGGCGGACTGGCCTACGCTACGTACTGGCTGTCGATTCCGGTGGCGGGGATCGTGATTTACTGGCTGCGCACCCGCCACGGCGCCACCGGGCTGGTGTCCTTCCTGATCGGCCGCTACGGCAGACTCGCCGCACTGGCGTTTACGCTGGCCATTTTGATCCGGCTCTACAACGAGGTGTGGAGCAACACGGCCGTGGTCGGCGCCTACTACGGCGCGGCGGGCAGCTGGACCTTCATTGCCTCCGCCCTGCTGTTCACCGCCGCCACGCTGATTTACAGCCTCAAGGGTGGCCTGCGCAGTTCCATTGTTACCGATGTGATTCAAGCCGTATTGTTCGTGTTCGTGCTCGGCGTGGTGCTGTTCCTGGTGCTCCCCACGCATGGCCTGGGCACGCTGCTCGCCACCGGAGATTTCCGTTTGAATGCCGGTGTTGATCTGCTGCTCGTCGCCCTGCTGCAGGTGGTGTCATATCCGTTCCACGATCCGGTGCTGACCGACCGCGGTTTCATCACGCGTGAAAGAACTATGCTGCGCGCCATGATCGTCGCCGGCGTGCTGGGCTTCATCTGCATATTCGCGTTCAGCCTCGTCGGCGTGCATGCGAGAATCGAAGGCCTGCCGGCGGGCGACAACATGCCCGGCGCCGTGGCGCTGGCCTTCGGCACCCTGCCCTATCTGCTGATGACCGTGGTGATGATCATGGCCGCGGGTTCAACGCTGGACTCAACCTTCTCCTCGGTCGCCAAATCCATCGGCCAGGAACTGCCCCTGCTTGCCGGTCGCGTGCCCGGCGCACGCGCGATGGTCATCGGCATGTGGACCATGGTGGCCTTCGCGGTCCTGGGCAACCTGCCGATGATCGCGGGCACCGACATCCTCAAAGCCACCACCGTCAGCGGCACCATGGTGATGGGACTGGCGCCGGTGTTTTTGCTGGCCCCGCTGGTCAGGCATTCGCCGTGGAGCTTTCATCTCGCGTTCTGGCCCGGCGTGATCCTGGGTGTCATGCTCGCGACCGGCTCGATTCCCGAGGCCTGGGCCATCGGCGACGGCAAATATGCCAAGTTGCTGGGGGCCAACCTGTACGGGCTAATGATCTGCACCGGCGGATTTCTGCTGCCGCTGCTCATGCAGCGTATGCGCGGACGGCAATGAGCACCGGCGCCCCCGGCCGCAGTTGCCCGCTGCACTACCGCTATGCGCCGGACGTGCTCAGGCGGCCGCCGGAAATTCTCGCCGATACGGTCTACGTGATCGGCGGTCTCTACGGCAACCGGCCGGCGCTCACCGCGATCGAACAACTGGCTGCCACCGAAATGCGGCCCGTCACCCTGGTCTTCAACGGCGACTTCCACTGGTTCGATATCGACGCCGGGGGTTTCGCAGCCATCAATGACTCCGTGCTGGCGCATCACGCGCTGCGCGGCAATGTCGAAACCGAAATCGCCGGCGACGATGATGCTGCCGGGTGCGGTTGCGCTTATCCGGACAATGTCAGTGACGAAGAGGTCGAACGTTCCAACGCCATACTCGCGCGACTGCGCGGCACGGCGCGCGCGCATCCGGCACTGCGTCAGCGGCTGGGTGCACTGCCGATGACGCTGGTGGCGGAAGTCGGCGGTCTGCGCATCGCCATCGTGCATGGCGACTGCAGCTCGCTGGCCGGATGGCGCTATGACGAATCGGCTCTGCGTGGCCCCGACGGCATTGCCGGTGCCGCCGCGGACTGCGTCGCCGCCGGCGCAAGAATCATCGTCAGCAGCCACACCTGCCTGCCCGTGGCGGCCCGCTTCGACACAACTGCGGGTGCTTGTGCGCTGTTCAACAACGGCGCCGCCGGCATGCCCAACTTCGCCGGCACGCGCTTTGGCGTGATCACTCGCGTCGCCACTACGCCGGCGACCATGCCGGCAGCACTGTACGGCACGCAGATCGACGGGCTGCACGTCGACGCGCTCACCGTCGCATACGATCAGGCGCAATGGCAGCGCGAGTTCGCCGCGAACTGGCCCGAAGGCAGCGCGGCCCACCGGTCCTATCAGCAACGGATCGCCGCCGGGCCGCGTTACGGCATCAACCAGGCGATGCGACAGGGCATTCGCATCAGCATGCCATTACGTGAACAACTGCTTGCAACCAGGGGAATATCGTCATGACCAAAGGCCGGCTGCTGCTGCTCGCGGTGATCATCGCCGCAGTGATTGCATTTTTTGCGTTCGACCTGAAGCAGTACTTCACGCTCGATTACTTTCAGTCGCAACGCGCCGCCATCGATGCCGAAGTGCAGGCGCATCCGCTGCGCACGGGACTGGTGTTCTTCCTGATCTATGTCGCGGTTACCGGGCTGTCATTGCCGGGCGCCGCGCTGATGACGCTGGTCGCCGGCGCGCTGTTCGGACTGCTGTGGGGAACCGTGATCGTGTCCTTCGCCTCCACCCTCGGGGCCACCCTCGCCTTTCTGGCCTCGCGCTTTTTGCTGCGGGACTGGGTGCAGAGCCGTTTCGGTGACAAGCTCAAACCGATCAACAACGGCGTCGCGCGTGAAGGTGCGTTCTACCTGTTCGCGCTGCGCCTGGTGCCGGCCTTTCCGTTTTTTGTCATCAACCTGGTGATGGGACTCACACCCATCCGCACCTGGACATACTACTGGGTCAGTCAGCTCGGTATGTTTGCCGGTACCGTGGTCTATGTCTATGCGGGCACGCAATTGGGCGAATTCAAGATCTCAGCCGGCCTGCTGCTGGCCTTTGCGCTGCTGGGCCTGTTTCCGCTGGTCGCCAAGAAGACGCTGGATGCCCTCAAGGCGCGCAAGGTCTATGCCGGCTGGACCCGTCCCACGCGCTTTGACCGCAACATGGTCGTCATCGGGGCCGGTTCGGCCGGTCTGGTGTCCTCCTACATCGCCGCGGCGATCAAATCCAAAGTCACACTGGTCGAAAAACACAAAATGGGCGGCGACTGCCTCAACACCGGCTGCGTGCCCTCAAAAGCACTGATCAAGTCAGCCAAGCTGCTGGCAACGATGAAGCATGCGCAGGATTACGGTTTCAAGAGCGCGCAGGTCGAATTTGACTTTGCCGATGTCATGGATCGCGTGCAGCGCGTCGTCAAGGAGGTTGAACCCCACGACTCCGTGGAGCGCTACACCGCACTGGGCGTGGAATGCATCGAAGGCACGGCAAAGATCACCTCGCCGTGGAGTGTCGAAATCAAGACACCGGACGGCACGCAGACGCTGACCACGCGCAGCATCGTCATCGCCGCCGGCGCCCGCCCTTTCGTGCCGCCGATTCCCGGCATCGATACCGTCGACTGCCTGACGTCGGACACGATCTGGGGCTTGCGCCAGCTGCCCCGGCGCCTGGTCGTGCTCGGCGGCGGCCCCATAGGCTCAGAACTGACGCAGTGTTTCGCCCGCCTCGGCTCCAAGGTCACGCAGGTTGAAATGCTGCCGCGGATCATGATCCGCGAGGATCCGGAAATATCCGACATGGTCATGAAGAAGTTCCGCGCCGAAGGCGTCGATGTGCTGGTCAACCACAAGGCGCAGCGCTTCGCGGTGGAAAACGGCGAGAAAGTGCTCTATTGCGAAAATGAAGGGCGTGAAGTACGCATCGTGTTCGATGCCCTGCTGTGCGCGGTAGGCCGCGTTGCCAACACGACCGGCTACGGCCTCGAAGAACTCGACATCCCGGTGACCAAGACCCGCACCGTTGAAGTCAACGAATTCATGCAGACACGCTATCCCAACATTTACGCCTGCGGCGACGTTGCCGGCCCCTACCAGTTCACTCACACGGCAGCACACACGGCCTGGTATGCGGCGGTCAATGCCCTGTTCAGCGGCTTCAAGAAATTTCGTGCGGATTTTTCAGTCATTCCGTGGGCGACGTTTACCGACCCCGAAGTCGCCCGCGTGGGACTGAACGAAACCGAGGCGAAGGAAAAAAACATCCCTTACGAGGTCACGACCTACGGCATCGACGACCTCGATCGCGCGATTGCGGACGGCACCGCACACGGTGTGGTCAAAATCCTGACCGTGCCGGGCAAGGACAAGATCCTCGGCGCGACCATTGCCGGCGAGCACGCCGGCGACTTGATCATCGAATTCATCACTGCAATGAAATACGGCATCGGCCTCAACAAGATCCTCGGCACCATCCACATCTACCCGACGCTGGCCGAAGCCAACAAGTACGTCGCCGGGAACTGGAAGCGCGCCCACGCACCTAAGCGATTACTGGAGTGGGTGGAGAAGTTTCATGCGTGGCGTAGGGGCTGAGCCGTGCCAATGGTTTTGCATTTGAGTCCCTTGTGAGCCGCCGAGCGGCGCAGTGGTTTTGGGAGTATTCGGCGAGCACTGTGCGGGCGGCGCAAGGGTCCTGGCCATTGAAAACGCATCGCGCCCAAGGCGCCGATTGTTAACGAGCTCGCTCGCGAGTTGCGCAGCCGCCCGAAACCACGAGCAGCGCAGGGTAGTCCCAAAGGAGCGGCGAGCCAGGGCCACCCCCGGCGAATTTGAAGCACCGGCACTGAATATTTAACTTATTGTTTTATTTGATTTTATGAAAAAATTTCTGCTCATCCTTATGCTGGCGACGATCCCGGCGACCAGCGCGGCTCAGACATTCGACCACGACCATCCGGCCTGGGCCGCACTGCTGAAAAAGCATGTCGTGC
>JBFKCU010000163.1:0-6427 GCA_041620115.1 Burkholderiales bacterium
GCGACACAACTGCCAGCGCCTTTGCTCCAGTGTAATCCGCATCCGCGGAACTGCGTCCTGCTGCGCGCCCTGCCGTGAAACCGATCGCCGTAGTCACGCTGCTGACATTGGCCATGCAGGGCGCGCACATGGGCAGTCGCGTGGTGGCCTCGTTGCTCGCGCTGAACCTGGGGGCCGGTCCGCTGCTGATCGGCGTGCTGATCGCGTCCTATTCAATTTTTCAGCTTGCCTTCGCGCTGATCGTCGGACGCATTTCCGATCGCTACGGCTCACGTCTGCCCATGCTCGGCGGCACCCTCGCCTTCGCTGCCGGCCTGGTCATACCGGCGGTCTGGCCCGTGATGCCCGCACTGTTCGTATCGGCACCCCTGATCGGCATCGGCTTCGTCTTCTTCAATGTTGCCGTGCAGAATCTCGCAGGCACCATCGGCACCGCAGCGGAACGCACCCGCAACTTTTCTACGTTGAGCCTGGGTTATTCCAGCGGCCACATGATCGGCCCGGTGCTCGCAGGCGTGATGATCGACCGTTTCGGTTTCGGTGCCGCGTACATCGCGTTTGCGGTACTCACACTGTTCCCGATCCTCACACTCACCGCATTGCGGCAGCTGGGGGCCAGCGGCGCACGCAACGAACCCGCCACCAGCAGCGCATTCGACTTGCTGCGTCTGCCGTCCCTGCGCCGCATGATCATCGTCAGCGGACTGGTCACCACGGGCTGGGATTTGTATACCTTTTACGTGCCGATCTACGGCCATTCGATCGGACTGTCAGCATCCACCATCGGCACGATACTCGGCGCCTTTGCGGCCGCAAGCTTCATCGTGCGCGTCGCCCTGCCGGTGCTGACCCGGCGATTCAGCGTTGAAACCGTGCTCGCGGTTGCGATGGGCACGGCCGCGCTGCTGTTCCTGCCATTTCCATTTGTCACCTACGTGCCGGCGCTGATCGCACTGTCATTCGGCATCGGACTGACGCTGGGCGTCAGCCAGCCGCTGACATTGAATCTCACCTACAACCGTTCGCCGGCAGGCCGCTCCGGCGAGGTCACCGGGCTGCGGCTGACCATCAACAACATCACGCACATCGGCGTGCCGCTGGCCGCCGGCTCGGTCGGCGCACTGCTGGGCATCGCACCCGTATTCTGGGCCAGTGCGGCCATACTCGCGGTCAGCAGCGTACTTGCCCACCGCGACCGGCAGGACGCGTAAAAACGCCGCCTGCGGTTTCCCGTCAGGCGGCGTGCGCTTGCGCAGCGTCGGTTACTTCAACTGGATACCCGCCGCCTTGATCACCTTGCCGTATTTGTCGAGCTCGGTTTTCATCAGCTTCGTCATTTCCGCCGGCGTGTTGGTCACTGCAGTGGCACCGTTTTTCTCGAACTGTGCGGCCATTTCCGGCGAGCCGGCGACAGCCACCAGTTCTTTCTCCAGCCGCGCCAGCACCGGTTTCGGCGTGCCTTTGGGTGCGAAAAACCCCAGCCACAGCGAGACTTCGAATCCGGGATAGCCGGACTCCGCCACCGTCGGCACATTGGGCAGCGCCGGTGAACGTTTGGCGGTGCCGACGGCGATGGGCCGCACGCGGCCGGCCTGCGCATGCGGCAGCACCGCCGGCATGCTGCCGAACAGCGCCTGTACCTGCCCGCCCAGCACGGCCGTTCCCGCAGGACCGTTACCGCCGTACGGAATGTGTACCACGTCCATGCCCGCCGCACGGTTCAGCATTTCCATCGCGAGGTGGGTGGTCGAACCCGTGCCTGCGGACGCATAGTTGAGTTTGCCCGGCTGGGATTTGGCCAGCGCCACGAACTCCTTGACGCTGGCGGCCTGGACGCCGGGATGCAGCACCAGCAGATACGGCGTGGATGCCACCAGCGTAATCGGCTCGAAGTCCTTTACCGGATCGTATTTCACCGTGGCATAGGCGGCCGGCGCAATCACGTGGGTACTGGTCGTGCCCATGGTCAGCGTATGGCCGTCCGGGGCCGCGCGTGCCGCGATCTCCGTGCCCAGGGTGCCGCCGGCACCACCGCGATTGTCGACAATCACCTGCTGCCCCAGTTTCTCGCCGAGACGCTGCGCGACCAGCCGCGCGACGATATCCGTAGACCCCCCGGGCGGGAACGCCACGATCAGCCGCACCGGCTTGGTCGGATAAGCCTGCACGGCGCCCGGCAGCAGAGCGCCGCAACCCGCCAGCAACAACGTTACTGAAACCGCCAACCTTTTTTGCATCAGCATCGCCGTTCTCCCAAAAAAAAACACGCGGCGAATGCCGCGTGCCAGTTACATTGCGCTGCCGGCGTGGACGCCGGCTTTGTTGTTCTCCCCCTTTTATTCCTGATAAGCCTGATCGCGCTTCTTGCGGATATTCGGCATGATCATGAAGATCAGCAGAATGATGGTCGCGATGAGAAAGCCCGCGCTGATCGGACGCGTGAAGAAGACCGTGGGATCGCCACGGGAAATCAGCAGCGCACGCCTGAGGTTTTCCTCCATCAGCGGGCCCAGCACGAACGCCAGAATCAGCGGCGCCGGCTCGCACTTCAACTTGTTGAAGGCATAACCCATCAGACCGAAGAACACGGTCATGTAGATATCGAGGTCAAGGTTGTTGACGCTGTAGACGCCGATGCCCATGAACACCAGGATCGCCGGGAACAGCATGCGGTACGGCACCTGCAGCAGCTTGACCCACAGGCCGATCAGCGGCAGGTTCAGAATCACCAGCATCGCATTGCCGATCCACATGCTCGCGATCAGGCCCCAGAACAGTTCCGGGCGCTGGGTCATCACCTGCGGACCCGGGGCAATGCCCTGGATCGTCAGCGCACCCAGCATCAGCGCCATCGTGCCGCTGCCGGGAATACCCAGCGTCAGCGTCGGAATGAACGCGCACTGTGCAGCGGCATTATTGGCAGACTCAGGACCGGCTACACCCTGGATCGCGCCAGTACCGAACTCTTCCGGCCTCTTGGCCATCTTTTTCTCCAGCGCATAGCTGGAAAATGCACTGATGGTCGGTCCGGCACCGGGCAGCGTGCCGAAGAACGCGCCGATGGCCGTGCCGCGCATGATCGGCCCCATGCAGACCTTCATGTCATGCAGCGTCGGATACAGATGCTCGATCTTGTTGGTCAGCAGTTCGCGGCTGGCCTTGTCCTGACCTTTTTCCAGGTTGGACAGGATCTCGCTGAAGCCGAACAGGCCCATGGCGACCACGACAAAGCTCAGGCCGTCAGCCAGTCCCGACATGCCGAAGGTGAAGCGTGACATGCCCGAATTGACGTCAGTGCCGACGATGCCGAACAGCAGGCCCAGGAAAATCATCGCAATGGCTTTCAGCATCGAGCCGCTGGCCAGCACCGCCGAAGCGATCAGGCCCATGCACATCAGCGAGAAATATTCCGGTGCGCCGAATTTCAGTGCCATTTCCGCCAGAGGCGGTCCTGCAACGGCAATCAGGATGGTGCCGATGGTGCCGGCAAAGAAAGAGCCCACCGCGGCAATCGCCAGCGCCGGGCCCGCACGGCCGTTCTTGGCCATCTGGTAACCGTCGATACAGGTCACCACCGACGCCGACTCACCCGGCAGGTTCACCAGGATCGAAGTCGTCGAGCCGCCGTACTGGGTGCCGTAATAAATTCCGGCCAGCATGATCAGCGCACCGACCGGCGGCAGGTTGAACGTTGCCGGCAGCAGCATTGCAATCGCCGCCAGCGGCCCGATGCCCGGCAGCACGCCCACGAGCGTGCCGACGAATACGCCGATGAAACAGTAGGTCAGGTTCTGCAGCGAGACTGCGGTCTCAAAACCCAGCGCGAGATTGGAGAATAGTGATGCAAGGACGTCCATTTTTTATCTCCACCAGAACAGCGGGTAAGGAAGCTCAAGAGCATAGATGAACAATGCCCAGCTACCGATGATCAGCACGATGGTCATGATGATCACTTCTTTCCATTTGAATTCCGTTCCCGACGCGGCACCCAGAATGATCATTGCCGCCGTGGCGATGACAAACCCCAGATTATCTATGGACCAGCCGAAGATGATGAATCCCAGGCTGAGCAAGATCATCGGCTTGAACGCCCATTTGCCGAGTTTGGCGCCTTCGGTTCTCAACCCCTGCAGGCACAGCATCGATCCCAGCACCGCCATGATGATGCCCAGCCAGGTGGGGAAATATCCCGGACCCATGCGGCTGGTTGAACCAAACGGATAATCCCGCGCCATAAAGATGGCAAGGAGCCCGAAGCCGACAAACATGACGCCGGCCCAGAAGTCTTCCTGACTCTTGATTTTCAAGTGAACACCCTCCAGATTTCATAAACAGATACCGGAACGAACCTCACTTCCGGTTCGATGTGCCGCACATCTCATTCGTACTGCAAAACTACACGCGACAGGTATTTCTTCTTTTGACCTCTGACCTAATGCGCATCACCACCAATAACCATTATTACGGAAGCGGACTTTACACGAACCCTCCGAGCTGAACAAAGCTTTTTTGGCTATATTTGGTGCGGCGCACAACCGATTTTGCACTCTGCGCAGAACGATTGCACGACTCAGTATTTCATGACTGCCCGGCAAAAGCCGGCGGGAGTCTAGGACGCTTGGCTTACGCGCCCCTTACGCGAACGTTATCAATTTACATCAGGGCACGACAGGTTCATCAGGATTCTCGAATACACGCCAGCCATGCTCAAGAAGCCCAGCGGACATACGAATGCACCGCCGGAACAATCAGTTACGCAACACTGCGCAATCATGGTGCATGCAGATCGATTGCAATCAATCCATCATTTCCACGCGCCTGGTCTTGATCAGCATGCTCAGTCGGTCGGCCTCGTTCTTGATGAACGTCCCGAATGCTTCCGGTGTGCCACCGGCGCGCACCAGCCCCAGTTGATCGAGCCGGGCCTGCACGTCGGGCATCTGGATCACACGGTTCATTTCAGCGTTGAGTTTGCCGATTACCGCCTTCGATGCTTTAGCCGGCACCTGCACGCCAAACCACACCGTGGCCTCCGCATTCCTGACCCCCTCCTCTTCCAGCGTCGGCACATTGGGAATCACCGCCTGGCGCTTGGGTGCCGCGACCGCCAGTATCTTGAGGCGACCCGCCTTGATGTGCGCGTCCCCGCTGACCACCGTTGTGTAGGTGACATCGACACGCCCGCTGATCACGTCGGTGAGCGCCGGCGCCGTGCCCTTGTAGGGCACATGCACAAAATCGACACCGGTGGCCGCACCGAACAGCGCCAGGCCGATATGCAGGCTGCTGCCGTTGCCGGAGGACGCCCAGGTCAGCTTGCCCGGATTCGCCTTGGCATATGCCACGAGTTCACGCCCGTTGCTGGCCACGAACTTCGGGCTGGCCACGATGATCAGCGGCGAGTAGCCGATGAACATGACCGGCGCCAGATCCCGCATCTGATAGGTCGGCTTGCGCCGCATCACGATGTTGTTCACGCTGGGGCCGGGGTTGGCGTGCAGAATGGTATAGCCATCCGGCGCCGCTTCAGCAGCCAGTTGCGCGCCGATGGATCCGCCAGCGCCGGGCCGGTTGTCGATGACGAATTGCTGGCCCATGGACTCCGACATCTTCTGCGCGAACAGTCGCGCCGTGATGTCGTTCGATGCGCCGGGCGGAAACGGCACGATCCAGCGCACCGGCCGGGCTGGATAATCCGCTCCCGCTGCCTGTGCAGCAGCACCGAATGCAGTAACTGAGGACAGTCCGATTACCACTACTGCTGCAATTCGTTTCAGGGTCATGATTCCTTCTCCTTGAATATTCCGGCGTATCGTCCGGCCGGACGATACGCTCAGCGTCTTGCGCCCGCCAGCACATCCGGGTTGACCACATTCACGGGCTTGCCCTCCGCGTAGGCCAGAATCTGGTCGAAGATGTTGCCGAAGATCCGTTCATATCCGGCATGCTCGACATAACCGATGTGCGGGGTGCACACCGCGTTGTCGAGTTGCAGCAGCGGATGACTGGCGTTTAAGACCGGCTCATCCTCGAACACATCCACCGCAGCCATGCCCGGGCGTCCTCGCCGCAGCGCCTGCTCCAGCGCACCCGCCTCGATCAATCCGGCCCGGCTGGTATTCACGATCAGCGCCGTCGGCTTCATCCGCGCCAGATCGGCGGCGGTCACAATGCCACGCGTGGCATCGATCAGCCGCAGATGCAGCGAGATGATATCGCTGTCTTCGAAAAACCCGTCCTTGCTGCGCGCTGCGGTGTAACCGTCCGCACGTGCGCGAGCCAGCGAGGCTTCGCGCGCCCACACCAGCACCTTCATGCCGAATGCCTTGCCATAGCCGGCGATCACCGCACCGATACGTCCGTAGCCATATATGCCCAGCGTCTTGCCGCGCAATCCGTAACCGACGGTGGACTGCCAGCGCCCCGC
>JBFKCU010000164.1:0-6404 GCA_041620115.1 Burkholderiales bacterium
TATCGCTTTGAGAATTTTGAGAGTAATTATCTGACGCCGCACCTGTCGACCGGCAAGGCGCCGGTGATCGACGGGCGCTACATGTATTTCTGCCTGCTGCACAAGAATGCGGGCACCGGCTCTGAACTGCATTACCACCCGAATGAGCTGCTGATTTTTCCGGTGCGCGGCAAGATCAACGCCATCGTGGGCAAGGATCGCCGCGTAGTTTCACCTGGGACTTTCGTGCATGCGCCCGCTTACGCGCGACATTCGATGAAAGCGACCGAAGACGGCAACCTGCAATACCTCTATATCAAGGACAAGACCTGGACGGTGGTCGGCCTGGCTGAGGACGAGGCTGTGCCGGATCAGGCGATGACGGTCGCCGAGGTCAACAAGAAGTACAACGTCGGCGATCGCGACAAGCATCAGAAGACCCAGGGCAAGTCTCAGGCAATCATCGAAGGGTTGCCGGTCTGTTTTCATCCGATCCTCGATGATCTGGATGCGCCCGCGCGTTCAGGCCGTTGCGTCAACTGGATCGAAGGCGAGCGCCTGGCGTTCGGCCTGTTTGAGGTGCCGGCGGGTTATGCCGAGCCCGAAGCGGAGTCGCAGCGCGAAATGTTCATTTATGTGCTGAGCGGGAAAATTGAAGCCGAAGCTGACGGCGAGCGCAAGACCGTGGGGCCGGGTGACATCGTTTATGTGCCGCGTGGCGATCGCTACCGGCTGCAGGTGCGTAACCATGCGCGCTATGCCATGGTCTGCTCCACGCCCTGGCTGGAAGCGCGCATCGACAACATGACGCCGGAGGAAGCGGAGCAGGCGCGTGTCAACATGACGGCGAACTGATCGCAGAAAACGGGAACACAAGAACCGCTGACAGGTTAGAGGTTAGAGGGAGATGGCGGCAGCAGGGCGGTAGGGCGATGATGGTGCATGACCACAACCACCGGAGGAAATATGAAAAAATACTTTAAAATCAATAAGTTAAGTTATTTTTGTGCAATACTGATGATGTCATTGACCGGCGGCGCCCTGGCACAGGGATGGCAGCCGGAGCGGCATGTCGAGCTGATCGTGCCGTCCTCGGCCGGCGGCTCACTGGACAATGTGGGTCGTACCTTCCAGCGGCTGTGGGATGAACTGAAACTGGTGCCGACCTCCAGCGCCGTGGTGAACCGTGCCGGCGGCGGCCATGCGATTGCCTATAACTTCCTCAACCAGCAGGCTGGTGACGCGCATTTCATGAGCATCACGTCATCGACGCTGCATACCAGCAACATCAACGGCCGCGTCAAACTTTCCTACCGCGATTTCACGCCGCTGGCGGTGATGATGACGGAATATATCGCCATCGCGGTGCGTCCGGACTCCCCGCTGAAAACGGGCAAGGACCTGATCGAGGCGCTGCGCAAGGATCCGGGCAGCCTGAGCCTGGCATTGAGCAGTGCGCTGGGCGGCACGCACCATATTTCATTCGGCATGCCGCTGCTGTCGGGCAAGGTGGACATCAAGAAAACCAAGATGGTCGCATTCAATTCCACCGGCGAAGCGGTGACTGCGCTGCTGGGTGGCCACGTGGATGTACTCTCCGGCGGCACGGTGCAGATCGCGCCTCACGTCGCCAGCGGCAAGATGCGTCTGCTCGCGGTATCGTCAGCGCATCGCCTGCCGGGCCCGCTGGCCAGCGGGCCCACCTGGCCTGAACTCGGGTATAAGGGCGTGTTCGAAAACTGGCGCGGTGTGATCGGGACCAAAGGCATGACTGCGCCGCAGGTTGCCTACTGGGACAATGTGTTCGGGACCATCGCGCGCAGCGAGCAGTTCAAGGTACTGGCGCAGAAGAACCAGTGGGAAATCAATTACAAGAATTCCGCGGAAACGCGCAAGTTTCTCGAAGGTGAGTATGCGGAGCTGAAGGAAGTCATGGATTTCCTCGGTTTGTCCAAATAATTCGCAAGGAGCCATCATCAAGCCACAACACATCGGCAGCATCGGCCTCGGCATTATGGGGGGCGCATTTGCGCGCCACCTGTTGTCCGAGGGTTTTGCCGTCACCGGCTTCGACATTGATGCCGGGCGCCGCGCTGCGCTGAAAAAGCTGGGCGGCTTTGCGGCGGCCTCGGCGGCAGCGGTGAGCGGGCGTTGCCCGATTCTGGTCACCTCGCTGCCGAGCATCGCCGCCGTCAACGCGGCGTACTACGGCAAGGGTGGCATCGTCGATACGGCGAAACGGGGCACGGTGGTCATCGAAACCAGCACGCTGCCCCTGGCGGTCAAACACGAGATTCGCGACCGTTGTGCCAAACGCGGTATTGCCGTGCTCGACTGTCCCGTCAGCGGCACCGGGGCGCAGGCGGCGGTGCGCGACATTGCGATTTACGCCAGCGGCGATCGCAAGGCATACGCCAGGGCCGAGGCGGCGCTGCAGGGATTTTCGCGCAGCGTTTATTATTGCGGCGAATACGGCAACGGTTCCAAGCTGAAATACGTGGCGAACCTGCTGGTCACCATACACAACGTGTCCACGGCGGAAGCGATGGTGATGGGCCTGAAGTCGGGGCTCGATCTTGAACTGCTGTACAAGGTGATCAAGGACGGCGCGGGCACCTCCCGCATGTTCGAGGTGCGCGGGCCGCAGATGATTGCCAATGACTACCGCAAGGCGACGATGAAGGTCGACGTTTACAAGAAGGATATCGACATCATCGAGGCATTTGCAGCGGATCTGCATTGCCCCGTGCCGCTGTTCGAGGCATCGAAACCGTTCTATGCCGCAGCCCTTGCGCAGGGCCGCGCGCTGGAAGATACCGCCGCTGTCTGCGCAGTGCTTGAGCAGATGGCCGGCGTGCAGCGCAAACGCAAGTCAAAATCAACCTCAAAGCAATCCACTTCAACCAGAGCCAGAAAGTCACGATGAAACCCACGATGTCACCCCAGAGCCAGGCGGCTCAAACCATTTCCCGCAACATGAAACTCGTGTCCCACAACGAGCTCGCCGGTTTCGGCGGCATCGGCGAGGGCATCAACATGCAGGTGACCAAGGACGGTCGCCGCATCCTGTGGCTGGCGCACGAGTCGGCGCCGAAGAACTTTACCGGCGTCGATGTCAGCGACCCGAAGAATCCCAAGGTCGTCGTGCAGACCGACCTGCCGCATGAAGGCGTACGCTCGAATTCGCTCGACGTTGTCGGCGACATCATGGCGGTGGCCTATCAGACCAAGAAGGTCGGGGACAAGCCGGCGGGCATGGACCTGTTCGACATCAGCACCCCGGAAAAACCGAAGCTGATTTCGCATTTTGATGCGTCGGGCCCGCATTCGCGCGGTGCGCACTGCGTCTGGTTTGTCGATGGCGAATACGTGCACCTGACTTCGGGGTCCGCCGATTTCGAGCCGACGCATCCGAACGATTTCCAGTTCTACCGCATCATCGATGTGCGCAATCCGTCGAAACCCAAGGAAGTGGGTCGCTGGCATTATCCGGGCACGCACAAGGGTGACAAGGAGGCGCCACCACCGCGTCATCCGAGGTTCGATGGCGGCTACCGCCCACACAACATCAATGTCTATCCGGAACGCCCCGACCGTGCCTACATGGCCTATCTCGACGGTGGCGCCGTGATTCTCGACATTTCGGACAAGTCCAACCCGAAAATGGTTACCAACTGGAAATACTCGCCGCCGTTCAACGGTTTCTGCCATACCGTGATGCCGCTGTTCGGACGCGATCTGCTGATCGTGACTGACGAGTGCACCAAGGATGACGGCATCGATTGGCCGAAACTCGGCTTTGTGGTCAATGCCAGCGTGGAAACCAACCTGGTGCCGGTATCGACGTTGCCGCTGCCGCCGGTGGAGAGTTTTGCCAAGCGTGGCGGCCGTTACGGCGCCCATAACCTGCACGAAAATCTGCCGGGTCCCGCGTCGTTCCGCTCCAATACCCTGGTGGTGGGCACGTTCTTCAACGGCGGCGTGCGTGCGTTTGATACATCGAATCCGTACCAGCCGCAGGAAGTCGGCTACTTTGTGCCCGGTGCGCCCAAGCTCTCACCCAAGGGTGCGGTCCAGATCAACGACGTCTGGGTCGATGAAAAAGGGCTGGTTTATGCGGTGGACCGCTTCGCCGGTGGCCTGTACGTCATCGAAATGACGGTGTAAGGGGGCCGGTCGCCATGACAGACGTATTGGCCGGCCGTTTTCCGGTGAGCATCATCACCGGATTTCTCGGCAGCGGTAAAACCACGCTGATCAACCGGCTGCTGAAGCGGCCGGACATGAACCGCGTGGCGGTCATCGTCAACGAGCTGGGCGAACAGGCCATCGACAATGACCTGGTGGAGGTGTCGTCGGAACAGATGATGTTGCTCAACAACGGCTGCCTGTGCTGCGTGCTGCGGGGCGACCTGCAGGAAACGCTGCGCGATCTGTTTGTGAAGCGCCGCAATGGCGACATCATCGATTTCGACCGCGTGATCATCGAAACCACCGGGCTGGCTGATCCGGCGCCGGTAATGCAGACGCTGATGACCGACGACATGCTGCAGGCGCATTACCGCATGGATTGCGTGGTCACGCTGGCCGACGCGGTTAACGGTCTGGAGCAATTGGAAACCATGCAGGAGCCGGTCAAGCAGGCGGCGCTTGCCGACCGGATTGTCATCACCAAGTCAGACATTGCCGGCGAGGAAACCACGGCGAAGCTGGAGGCGCGGCTGCGGGCGCTGAATCCGCAGGCGCCGATCAAACGCGCGGTCAATGGTGAAATCGACCTCGCGTTCCTGATCGACGTCGGCCTGCGCGACATGAAGGGCAAGCTCGAGGACATTGAGCGCTGGATGGGCGAACCCGACGAACACGGCGAGCATCACCGCCATGATGCAACCGTCAAGTCGTTCTGTCTGCGTTTTGACGAGCCCATGACCTGGGCGGCTTTTTCACAGACCATGGAGGTGCTGGGCGCGTTGCGCGGTTCCGACATGCTGCGCGTCAAGGGGCTGGTCAACGTGGCCGAGCATAAAGGTCCGATGGTGGTGCAGGGCGTGCAGCACCTGTTCCATCCGCCGGTGGAACTGGCGCAATGGCCCAGTGCGGATCACTCGACGCGCATCGTGTTCATTACCCGCAACATTCCGCGGGAAACCGTGGCGAATCTGTTTGCGGCAATCGGCGCGGTCACAGCGACCGCATAGCGTCCGGGTAACGCAAAAAAAGCCCGCGCTCGCCGCGGGCTTTTTGTTGCTGCAGTTTCAGGCGGCGCTTTGCAGCAACATGCCCGACAGCAGGGTGGCGATGCCGAGGAAGGAAAAAAACCCGACGATGTCGGTCACCGTGGTGAGGATGATGGACGACGACTGCGCCGGGTCTTGGCCGAACCGGCTCAGCGTGATCGGCACCAGCGCGCCGGCCAGGCCCGCGGCCACCATCGAAATGACCATCGCAGCTGAAATGATCAGCACCAGCCCGACCGAACCGCTCCAGATATAGACGCCCAGGGCCGTGGTTGCCGCGATGGCCAGTCCGTTCAGAAAGCCGACGCTGATTTCCTTGAATACCACCTTGGGCCAGTGGCGCAGGCTGATCTCACGCAGCACCAGCCCGCGCATGGTCACCGCCAGCGCCTGGGCACCGGCGTTGCCGGACTGACCCGCCACCACCGGCAGCAGCACGGCCAGCGCCGTGAATTTGGCGATGGTGTTTTCGAACAGTCCCACCACCGAGGCTGCGAGAAAAGCAGTCAGCAGGTTGATCTGCAGCCACGGCAGGCGTTTCCTCACTGCAAATCCTGCTTTTGACAGTGCGCGCTCGTCCTTGCTGGCACCCACCATGGTCTGGATGTCAAGGCTGGCTTCCTCCTGCACGGCAGACACCAGCGCGGACTGGCGGATGACGCCAACGAGGCGGCCGGAAAAATCGACGACCGGCAAATCGGTGATATCGCTGCGTTCCAGCAATTCGACCACTTCCTCGCGCGGCGCAACATCGGTGACTGCCGCGGATATCTTGCGTTGCAACTGCTCCAGCGGCAGGCCCGGATCACTCATCGCCAGATCCTGGATGCGCACGCGGCCCGAGAGCTGTCCGGCGCTGTCCACCAGAAAAACCTCATGGACTTCACGCCGCTTGATCGTGCGCAGCCGCGTCAGCGCCTCCTCGACCGTGAACTCAGTGCGCAGCGTGATGATGCGCGGATCCATCAACTGGCCGGCGGAGTCGGCCGGATACGCCATCAACGTTCGCAGTTCGGCTCCAATCTGCGGATCGAGCAGGCTGATGCAGTGACGGCGCTTTTCCGCATCAAGGCGGGTCAGCAGCGCCGCGGCTAGTGCCGGTTCGAGCTCGGTAAGCAGATGCCGGACCATGGCGTCGGGGAGGCGCTCAATCACCGCCTGTTCCACGTCTGAGGCGAGTTGTTCCCA
>JBFKCU010000165.1:0-6382 GCA_041620115.1 Burkholderiales bacterium
CATCGCGATTCACGCGCAGGCGGAAGCCGATCTGCGCGAACTGATGGGGATTCCGGCGAACTACAAGGTGCTGTTTCTGCAGGGCGGCGCGTCGGCGCAGTTCGCCGTGGTGCCGATGAATCTGCTGGGCGACAGGAACGGTGCCGACTACGTGAATACCGGGCAATGGTCGAAGAAAGCCATTGCCGACGCCAAGAAATTCTGCAAGGTCAATATCGCCGCAAGTTCCGAAGGCGACAGTTTTACGCGCGTGCCGAAACAGGCCGAATGGAAACTCGATCCGCAGGCGGCCTATGTGCACATCACCTCCAATGAAACCATAGGCGGTGTTGAATTCCACTGGGTGCCGGATACGGCCGGGGTGCCGCTGGTGGCGGACATGTCGTCCCACATCCTGTCGCGGCCGATGGACGTTGCCCGCTACGGGCTGATTTACGCCGGCGCACAGAAGAACATCGGTCCCGCCGGCCTGACCATAGTCATCGTTCGCGACGATCTGCTGGGCCGGGCGCTGCCGGTAACGCCGACGGTGTTCGATTACAAGGTACAGGCTGACAACGATTCGATGTCGAATACGCCGGCAACCTATGGCATTTATGTCGCGGGCCTGGTGTTCCAGTGGCTGAAAAAACAGGGTGGGCTGGCGAAAATGGAGCAGATCAACCGCGCCAAGGCGGCGTTGCTCTACGATTATTTTGACCAGACGGAGTTTTACAATTCTCCGGTGGCGAAGGATGACCGGTCGTTGATGAATATCCCGTTCACACTGCGCAGTGAAACACTCGATGACGCGTTCCTGAAGGAAACAAAGGCGCAGGGCCTGACCCAGCTGAAGGGGCATCGCTCGGTCGGCGGCATGCGGGCGTCGATCTACAACGCGATGCCCATCGAAGGGGTGCAGGCACTGGTGCAGTTCATGCGTGAATTCGAGCGCAAACATGGCTGATCCGGCGGCGTTGCGCAGAATCCTGACGCTGAATTCCATTGCTGCAGCCGGACTGGAGCGGTTTCCGGCCGACCGTTATCAAGTGAGCAGCGACGTCGCAGCGCCCGACGCGATCCTGGTGCGCTCACATGACATGCACAAGATGGATATACCGGCTTCGGTCATGGCCATCGGCCGTGCGGGCGCGGGCACCAACAATATTCCCGTCGACCGGATGAACGAGCGCGGCGCGCCGGTTTTCAACGCGCCCGGCGCCAATGCCAATGCGGTGAAGGAACTGATCATTGCCGCGTTGCTGATCGCTGCGCGCAATCTGCTGCCGGCGGTGCGTTTTGTCGACGGGCTGAAGGGCGACGACCAGGCGCTGCACAAACTGGTCGAAGACGGCAAGAAACAGTTTGCGGGCATGGAGCTGCCCGGACGCACGCTCGGCGTCATCGGTCTGGGCAAAATCGGCAGCCTGGTGGCCGATGCTGCGATCAAGCTCGGCATGAACGTGCTCGGCTATGACCCCGAGATTACCGTGGACGCGGCGTGGAGCCTGCCGGCGCAGGTGCGCAAGGCGCACTCGATCGAGGAGGTACTGCGGGCGGCGGATTTCGTGACCCTGCATGTGCCGCTGGTGCCGGCGACACGCAACCTGATCAACGCACAGCGCGTAAAGGCGATGAAAAAGGGCGCGGCGCTGCTGAATTTTTCCCGCGACGGCATTGTCGATAATGCCGCGGTGCTCGCCGGTCTGGAGGCGCAACACCTCCGTGCCTACGTTTGTGATTTTCCGGCGCAGCGGCTCTCCGGACATCCGCAGGTCGTCGCCCTGCCGCACCTGGGTGCATCGACGCGGGAAGCCGAGGAAAATTGCGCGGTCATGGTCGCAGACCAGGTCCTGGATTTTCTTGAGCATGGCAATATCCGCAACGCCGTGAATTTTGCCGACGTGGTGATGAGCCGGGAGTCCGATTACCGCATCGCGATCGCCAATGCGAATGTGCCTAACATGGTCGGACAGATTTCAACGGCACTGGCCCGGGCCAGCCTGAACATACACAATATGCTGAACAAGTCGCGCGGCGATCTCGCTTACACGCTGGTCGATGTTGACAGTGCGGTGCCCGATGCGCTGATCGCGGAGCTGGCTGCGATCAAAGGTGTACTGGCCGTAAGATACCTGCCGGTAGGCTGAAGAGAGGACTGGCAAGCCCATGACCAAATCCCTGAGTGACGTCCGCCGCAAGATTGACGCACTGGATGCGCGGCTGGTGCAGTTGATTTCCGCGCGGGCGCGGCTGGCGCAGCAGGCCTGGCAAGCCAAGGGCAATTCGGCGGCATATAAACCGGAGCGCGAAGCGCAGGTCCTGCGCCGGGTGCGCGAACTGAACAAGGGGCCGCTGTCCGGCGCCGCGCTGAACCGGCTTTTTACCGAGATCATGTCGGCGTGCCGTGCGCTGGAAGACCAGATGGCGGTCGCCTATCTCGGCCCGGCCGGCACGTTCAGCCAGGAAGCTGTGATCAAGCATTTTGGCGCGGCAACCACCGGGCAGGCGAAGGCCACGATTGACGACGTCTTTCGCGCCGTCGAAAACGGCGGCGCCGGATACGGCGTCGTGCCGGTTGAAAATTCCACCGAAGGAGCTGTCGGACGCACGCTGGACCTGCTGTTGAGTACGCCCGCACGCGTCTGCGGCGAGGTGATGCTCCCCGTACGCCAGTGCCTGATGAGCGTGGCACGCCGGCGGGCGGACATCCGCACCGTCTATTCCCATACGCAAAGCCTGGCGCAGTGTCAGCAGTGGCTGTCGCGGCATCTGCCGGAGGCCGAGCGCATCGCCGTCGTCAGCAATGCCGAGGCGGCGCGGCGGGCGAGCAAGGACAAACACGCAGCGGCAATCGCCGGACGTACCGCGGCCACGTTGTACAAATTGAAGCTGCTGGCGCGCAATATCGAGGATGATCCCAGGAACACCACCCGCTTCGCGGTGATCGGGACGGAAGAGGTGTCGCCGTCGGGCCGCGACAAGACGTCGCTGATATTGTCGACGCGCAATGCACCCGGCGCGGTGCACGAGTTGCTGACGCCGCTGGCGCGGCATGGTGTCAGCATGACCCGGCTGGAATCACGCCCGGCGCGCACCGGTTTGTGGGAATACGTGTTTTATGTGGACATCGAAGGCCACCAGCAGGAGCCGCGCGTGGCGCGGGCGCTGGCGGCACTGGGGCGCAAGGCCTCATTCATGAAAATACTGGGATCGTACCCGGCGACGCGCTGATTTATTGACTAAATAATTGATTTTAAACATAAAAATATGAGTTTCTGCGATCTTGCGCCCGCTTACATCAGGGCCATCGCACCGTATCAGCCGGGAAAACCCACGTCAGAACTGGCGCGTGAACTGGGGCTGGAGGAATCCAGCATCGTCAAGCTGGCGTCCAACGAGAATCCGCTGGGCGTGAGCCCGATGGCCGCACAGGCCATGCGCGCGGTGTTTGACGGCCTCGCGCGCTATCCGGACGGTAACGGTTTCGAACTGAAGCGCGCGTTGTCGAATCGTTTCGGTGTCCCGATGGACAGCATCGTTCTCGGCAACGGATCCAACGACGTGCTGGAACTAGCGGCGCGTTCGTTTCTGGCGCCGGGGCTTTCCGCGATTTATTCACAGCACGCCTTCGCCGTGTATCCGCTGGCGGTAAAAGCGGTGGGTGCAGAGGGCATCGAAGTGCCGGCGCGTGAGTTCGGTCATGATCTCAATGCGATGGCGCGCGCCGTCCGACCCGATACGCGCATCGTCTTTGTTGCGAATCCGAACAATCCCACCGGCACCTATATCGGCGGCGCCGAACTGGAACGGTTTGTCGCAGCGCTGCCGTCGCATGTTCTGGTCGTGCTGGACGAAGCCTATAACGAATATCTGGAACCGCAGTTCAGGTACGACAGCATCGCGTGGCTCGGAAAATACCCGAATCTGCTGATCACGCGCACGTTCTCCAAGGTGTATGGCCTGGCGGGCCTGCGTGTCGGTTATGCGCTGGCGGCTGCAGGAGTCGCCGATCTGATGAACCGAGTGCGCCAGCCGTTCAACGTCAACAGCCTGTCGCTGGCCGCAGCAGCGGCGGCGCTCGACGACGCCGAATTCATGCGGAAGAGTTATGAACTCAACCGTCGAGGCATGAAACAGATTGTTGCCGGGTTGCAGCAGCAGGGTCTGGATCATATCCCGTCATACGGCAATTTCGTCACGTTCAAGGTGCCGGGGGCGGCAGCGGTATTTCAGAAGCTGCTGCGCGCCGGTGTGATCGTGCGGCCCATTGCCGCGTACGGAATGCCGGAGCATTTGCGCGTGTCCATCGGGCTCGAGTCCGAGAATGCGCGGTTTCTCGAAGCGTTGCGGCAGGCACTGGCCGCGTGATTACACCCGTGGTTGCACCCGGCCGGCAATTCGGTATGGTGATAACCCCGCTGAAATCGTACAAACGGAATCTGCATGCCGGTGAAACTACGCATCAATAAACTCGTCGTCATCGGCGTCGGCCTGATCGGCGGGTCATTTGCGCTCGCACTGAAAAAAGCGCGCGTGGTGAAACAGGTGGTCGGCGTCGGGCGCAGCCGCAAGAATCTGCAGATCGCGATGCGCCGGGGCATCATCGATCAGGCGGAAACCGACATGGCGCGTGCGGTCGCCGATGCCGATCTGGTGCTGATCGGCGCACCGGTCGGACAGATGCCCGGCATTTTTGCGCGCATCGCGCCGGTGTTGCCGCCCGGTGTCGTGGTGACCGATGCCGGCAGCACCAAGCAGGACGTCATCAAGGCTGCGCGCAAGCACCTGGGTGCGCGTTTTCCGCAGTTTGTTCCGGCGCATCCGATTGCCGGCACCGAGAACAGCGGGGCGGGCGCTGCTTTTCCCGAATTGTTCCGCGAACGGAATCTCATCCTCGTCCCGCAGCCGGATACGCGCGCGGCCGCTGTCAGGCTGGTGCGTGCCGCATGGCTGGCCTGTGGTGCACGCATCGTGCGGCTTGAAGCGGCGGACCATGACCGGATTTTCGGCGCGGTCAGCCATTTGCCGCATGTCATCGCCTTCGCGCTGGTCAACCAATTGGCGCAGAGTCAGGATGCGCGCCGCCTGTTCGGATTCTCCGGCGGCGGCTTGCGCGACACGGTGCGCATCGCCGGCAGTTCACCGGAAATGTGGCGCGACATCTGCATGGCCAACCGGGCAGCGCTGATGCCGCTCATCGATGACTACATTGGCGAACTCGAATCGACACGTGCCGCGCTTGCAGCGGGCGATGAAGCGGCACTGGAGAAGATGTTCACTCAGGCCCAGCGCGCGCGGGCGCGGTGGCTGGTCAAGCGTGGCTGATTCCGCGCGTCGCAGGCGTTGCGCTGATGCCTGACTATCTCGATCTGCTGCCGATGCGGGTCGTGCGTGGCACAGTGCAGCTGCCCGGCTCGAAAAGCATTTCCAACCGCACTTTGCTGCTGGCGGCACTGGCACGGGGCACGACGACTCTGCACGACGTCCTCGATTCGGACGATACCCGCCATATGATCGCGGCGTTGCGGCTGCTCGGCGTGCGCTGCGACCAGGTCGGAACGCGCGCTGTGGCGGTGCACGGGGTCGACGGCGTGTTTCCGGTCAAGAAAGCCGATTTGTTTCTCGGCAATGCCGGAACCGCCGTGCGGCCGCTGACCGCAGTGCTCGCGTTATGTGGCGGCGAATACCGGATTGATGGTGTGGCCCGCATGCATGAGCGGCCGATCGGCGATCTGGTGGATGCGTTGCGCCAGTTGGGCGCGGATATCAGCTATCTGGGCACACCGGGTTTTCCGCCGCTGGCCATCGGGGCTGGCGCACTGACGGCAACGGCTGCGGTCAGTATTCGTGGCGATGTCTCCAGCCAGTATCTGACCGGGCTGCTGATGGCATTGCCCCTGCTGCAGCGGCAAACCGTGGTGACCATCGACGGCGAACTGATCTCCAAGCCCTATGTGGAAATCACGCTCAATGCAATGCGCCGTATGGGCGTTGCGGTGGCACGCAACGGCTGGCGCAGGTTTACGGTGCCGGCGGATGCGCACTACGTCAGTCCGGGGGATCTTCATGTCGAAGGCGACGCGTCCTCGGCATCCTATTTTCTGGCGGCGGGCGCGATCAGCGGTCTTACCGGGGGCGGCCCGGTGCGGGTTGAAGGGGTTGGCAGCGACAGCACCCAAGGCGACGTGCGTTTTGCCGCAGCGCTGGAGCAGATGGGCGCGGCAGTCAGCATGGGCACGCACTGGATCGAAGCGACCGCGGGTGCGGAGGCGCGTCAGCGGGGCAAACTGACTGCTGTCGATCTGGACTGCAATCACATCCCCGACGCGGCAATGACGCTGGCCGTGGCGGCGCTGTTTGCAGAGGGCACCACGACGCTGCGCAACATCGCCAGCTGGCG
>JBFKCU010000166.1:0-6374 GCA_041620115.1 Burkholderiales bacterium
CGCGTTCACCAAGCTGCTCGGCGTGACGCTGGCGCGCGGCATCATCCCGCTCTGAGGCGACCATGGATACCCTGACCCATATTCTCAACGGCTTTGTCGTCGCCACGCAGCCGATCAACCTCTGGTACACCTTCCTCGGCGTGCTGATGGGCACCATCATCGGCATCCTGCCGGGCATCGGGCCTTCGGCCGGTATCGCGCTGCTGATCCCGATCACCTACGGCATGAATCCGACGTCGGCGCTGATCATGCTCTGCGGCATTTATTACGGCGCCAAGTACGGCGGCTCGACCACCGCCATCCTGATCCGCACGCCGGGGGAGGCGGCGTCGGTGATGACGTCGATTGACGGTTACGAGATGGCGAAGAAGGGCAGGGCCGGCGCGGCGCTGGCGGTATCCGCGATCGGCTCCTTCATCGCCGGCACCATCGGCGTCGTTGGCCTGACGCTGTTTGCCGTGCCGCTGACCACGATCGCGCTCAAGTTCGGACCGGCCGAATATTTCACGCTGATGCTGTTCGCGATGACCGCGGTGTCCACGCTGACCGGGTCGTCGCCGGCCAAGGGCGTGCTCGCCACCGTGCTGGGACTGGTGATCGCCACCATTGGCATTGACCTGCAGAGCGGGCAGGCGCGCTACACCATGGGTATCCCCGAATTCCAGGATGGCGTCGGGTTTGTCGTGGTCGTGGTCGGGCTGTTTGCGATGGCCGAAGTGTTCCGCGGCCTCGAAGACATCGTCAAGGGTACGGCACCGGATGCGATGAAAATCACCGGCAAGCTGTGGCTGACGCGGGAGGAATGGAAACGCTCCATCGGCCCGATCTGGCGCGGCGGCATCATCGGCTTCGTCATCGGCGTGCTGCCCGGCGCCGGCGGCACCATCGCCTCGATCATGTCGTACACCACCGAGAAACGCTTCTCCAAGCATCCCGAAGAGTTCGGTCAGGGTGCGATCGAAGGCGTAGCCGGCCCGGAGTCGGCCAACAATTCGGACACCGCCGGCGCGCTGGTGCCGTTGCTGACGCTGGGCGTGCCCGGCGGCGGCGCCACCGCGGTGATGCTCGGCGCCTTCATCATGTATGGTGTCCAGCCCGGACCGCTGCTGTTCCAGAACCAGCCGGACCTGGTATGGGGCCTGATCAACAGCATGTATGTCGGCAACGTGATGCTGGTGATCCTGAACCTGCCGCTGATCGGCCTGTTCGTGCGGCTGCTCTACATACCGCCCGGCATTCTGTATCCGCTGATCGTCACCATTTCGGCGATCGGTGCCTACGCGATCAACGGCAGCACGGTCGACCTGTGGCTGATCCTGTTCTTCGGCGTGGTCGGGTATGTGTTTGGTAAAATCGACATTCCGGTGGCACCCCTGGTGCTGTCGCTGGTGCTGGGCGCGATCATGGAACAGTCGTTCCGTCAGGCGATGACCATTTCCGGGGGCGATACCAGCGTGTTCTACGGCAGCACCATTACCGTGACGCTGCTGGTGATGTCGGCGATTTCGGTGCTGCTGCCTTTCATCATTCCCCGTCTCAGGGCGCTGGGCAGTTCAGGCGACGCCAGCTGACGTGGTTTTTCTGTATCAATTTCCGGAGAGTCTGCATTGCATAAAGTAACGGTAGTACCCGGCGACGGCATCGGCCCCGAAGTGGTCGGCTCGGCCTGCGCCATCATCAAGGCCTCAGGCGCCAAAGTGGAATTCGAGGAGGTGCTGGTCGGCCTGCGCGCGGAAAAGGAATTCGGCGCCGCGCTGCCGGCCAGCGTGCTCGAGTCCATCGAACGCAACAAGCTGGCGCTGAAGGGACCGACGCAGACGCCGTTCGGCGGCAACTACCGCATCAACATCGAGCGGATGAAGGACGGCAAGGAAATCCGCGGCGACTATCCGAGCATCGCCATTGCGCTGCGCAAGGAACTCAAGCTGTTCGTCAACGTGCGGCCGATCAAGAACTACCCCGGCGTGAAATCGCGCTACGACAACGTCGATCTCGTAATCTTCCGCGAGAACAGCGAGGACCTCTATGTCGGCAACGAGCGCATGATCGACGACGACACGGCCGAGGCGATCAAGCGCATCACCCGCGGCGCCACCGCGCGCACCGCGCGCTACGGCTTCGAATACCTGAAGAAAACCGGCCGCAAGAAAATGACCATCGGCCACAAGGCCAATGTCATGAAGCTCACTGACGGCCTGTTCCTCAAGACCGGCCAGGACGTGGCCAGGGAGTTCCCCGGCATCGAATGCGACGCGCGCGTCATCGATGCGCTGTGCATGGAACTGGTGATCAAACCCGAGACCTTCGACGGCCTGCTGCTCGCGAACCTGTTCGGCGACATCGTCTCCGACCTCGCCGCCGGACTGGTCGGCGGACTCGGCGTGGCGCCGGGGGCGAACATCGGCCCCGACTGCGCGATGTTCGAAGCCGTGCACGGCTCCGCACCCGACATCGCCGGCAAGGACATCGCCAATCCGATGGCCATCATCCTCTCCGGCGTGCTGATGCTGCGCCACATCGGCGAGACCGCGGCGGCCGACCGCATCGACGCGGCGCTGACGGCGGTGCTCAAGGAGAAGAAGCAGGTCACGCGCGACCTCGGCGGCACGGCCGGCACCAAGGCCTTCACTGCGGCCATCATCGCCAAGCTGGGGTAACTCAGTCAGCATAAGTAAATAAGTAGTTGAATTTAAAGGAATAATTGTTATCATGGGCAAACGCATCGTAGTGGTGGGCGCCGGCGCCATCGGCGGCATTGCCGGCGGGCACATGACCCGCGCGGGACATGACGTCACGCTGATCGACGCCTGGCCGGAGCATGTCGAAACCATGCGCGAAAAAGGCCTGCACCTCTCGGGCATGACGCCCGCGGAGACGCACACCATCAAGGTCAACGCGCTCCATATCACCGAGGTGCAGCGCTTCTGCAAGGAACGCCCGGTCGACATCGCCTTCATCTGCGTGAAGTCGTACGACACGGATTGGGCCACGCACCTGATCAAGCCCTATCTCGCGCCCGACGGCTACTGCGTGTCGCTGCAGAACTGCATCAACGAGGAACGCATCGCGGCCATCGTCGGCTGGGGCAAGACGCTGGGCAGCATCGCCAGCCTGGTCGCGGCCGAACTCCATGCGCCCGGACGGATCAAGCGCACGGTGCCGCTGGGCGGCGACAAGCACACGGTATTCCGCGTCGGCGAACCGCACGGCCGCATCACGCCGCGCGCCGAAGAAGTGGCGGCGCTGCTGCGCAATGCCGATAGCGCCAAGGTCACCACCAACCTGTGGGGTGAGCGCTGGTCGAAACTGGTGATCAACTCCATGCGCAACGGCCTGAGTGCCGCGACCGGCATGTCGGGCAACCAGCGCGACAGCGCGGAAGAATCGCGCTGGGTATCAATCCGCCTGGGTTCGCAGGCGGTGCGCGTCGGCCAGGCGCTGGGCTATTCCCTGGAGAAGATGCTGGGCATGGATGCGGAAATGCTGGCACTCGCCGGCGAGGGCAACAAGGATGCGCTGCAGAACATCACCGACATCCTCATGGAAGGCGCGAAAAAACGTTCCGATGAACAACGGCCGTCGATGGCGCAGGACATGTTCAAGGGCCGGCGCACCGAAACCGATTTCATCAACGGTTATGTTGCCGAGCGCGGCGACTACATCGGCGTGCCGGCGCCGCTGCACGTGAAAATGAATGATCTGGTGCACCGGGTCGAGCGCGGCGAAGCAAAGCCTTCCGCGGACCTGATCAAGGGATGGTGATCACGCCGTATCCGCGGGATCGCCGGCAGCGGGTGCTGCCACGGCCCGCGGCGCGCCGGGGCTGAGCCGGCGTCACCGGATCCTGCGATGGCTACGCGCACCCTGTTCGAAAAAATATGGGACAGCCATGTCGTGGCCGACGAGGAAGGCGAGATCCTGCTCTATGTGGACCGTGCGCTGATCCACGAAGGCTCGTCACATGCCTTTGCAGCACTGGCCCGCAACAACTACAAGGTTGCGCGGCCGGACCAGGTATTTGCCTTCACTGATCATTACGTGCCGACCACCGGCCGCGACCAGGGCATTGCCGGCATTGCAGTCGAGGAAATCCGCAACATGGTGATCCGCCAGCACGAGAACACCGCGAAGCACGGCATCAAACTGTTCGGCTTCGATGACCCGCGCCAGGGCATCCTGCATATCGTGCCGCCGGAGCAGGGCATCACCCAGCCGGGCCTGCTGATCTGCGGCGCGGATTCGCACACGTCCACCCACGGCGCCTTCGGCAGCATCGCCTTCGGCATCGGCGCATCGGACATGACGCATGTGCTGGCGACACAGGCGAGCTGGCAGCGCAAGCCGAAAACGCTGCGCATCCGGGTCGATGGCAAACTCGGTTTTGGCGTCGCGCCCAAGGACATCATCCTCGCCGTCATTGCACAAATCGGTGCTGCGGGCGGCGTCGGCCATGCCATCGAATATACCGGCAGCACCTTTGCCGCGATGAGCATGGAAGGCCGCATGACCGTATGCAACATGTCGATCGAGGCCGGCGCACGCTGCGGCATGATGGCGCCGGATGACACGACCTATGCCTATATGGCAGGCCGGCCCTACGCGCCGCAGGGAACTCAATGGGATGAGGCACTGGCGCGCTGGCAGGCGCTGCCCACCGACCACGGCGCGCAGTTCGACCGCGAGGTCGCGCTCGATGCCACACAGATCGAACCCATGGTGACCTGGGGTGTCAATCCGGAAATGGCCGGGCCGGTCAGTGGCGCCGTGCCCGATCCGCGCAACGCGCCGGATGAGCGCCGGCGCAGCGACTGGACCATGGCGCTGGACTACATGGGCCTCACCGCCGGCATGGCGCTGACGGATATCGAAATCGACCGCGTGTTCATCGGTTCGTGCACCAACAGCCGCATCGAGGACATCCGCGCTGCAGCCGAGGTGGCGAAACTGGGTCGCGCCGCGGTGCCGGCGTGGGTGGTGCCCGGTTCGCAGACCGTGAAGCGGCAGGCGGAGCAGGAAGGCCTGGACCGCATCTTCACTGCCGCCGGCTTTGAATGGCGCGAGCCCGGCTGCTCGCTGTGCACCGCCATCAACGGCGACCAGCTGCAGCCCGGTGAACGCTGTGCCTCGACTTCCAATCGCAATTTCCGCAACCGCCAGGGTCCGGGCGGACGCACGCATCTGGTCAGCCCGGCGATGGCGGCCGCCGCTGCCCTGAAGGGCCGGTTCACCGACGTGCGCGAGTTGATGAATTAGGCAAGCCAAAAACTTAAAGCAGCCACAGAGGTCACAGAGAACACAGAGAAAAGCCAACCGACCTCGGCATTTGATTTCCTGCAGTTCTCTGTGACCTCTGTGGCAAAAGGGTTTTGAAGTGGTTTTTGATGTTAAAGGATTACCGCAACATGTCAGGTAATACACCGCAATCGATATTCGAAAAACTCTGGGCTTCACACCACATCCTCACCGACGAGGGCGAGTCGCTGATGTACGTCGATGTCGCGCTGGCGCAGGAGAACACGCTGCATGGTTTCGTTGCGCTGGAGAAATCCGGGCGCAAGGTGCTGCGGCCGCAGCAGATTTTTGCGTTCACCGACCATTACGTGCCGACCACGGGCCGCGCCAAGGGTGTCGACGGCATCCCGGACAAGGGCATCCGCAACATGGTGATCGACCTGCAGAACATGGCGAACAAGTACGGCGTCACGCTGTTCGGCATGGACCACGAGCAGCAGGGCATCATGCACATCGTGCCGCCGGAGCAGGGCATCATCCAGCCGGGACTGATGGTCATCGGCAATGATTCGCACACGTCCACGCACGGCGCCTTCGGCAGCCTCGCCTACGGTGTCGGCGCCTCCGAGTTCGCGCATGTGATGGCGACCCAGGGGCTGTGGCAACGCAAACCCAAGTCCATGCGCATCAGCATCGACGGCGAACTGGGCTTCGGTGTGTCGGCGAAGGACGTGATCCTCGCGCTGATTGCGCACATCGGCGTCGACGGCGCGCAGGGCTACGCGATGGAATACGCCGGTTCGACCATTGCTGCGCTGTCGATGGAAGGCCGCATGACCATCTGCAACATGTCGATCGAGGCCGGCGGCCGCGTCGGCCTGATTGCGCCCGACGACAAGACCTATGCCTACATGGAAGGCCGACCCTACGCGCCCAAGGGCCAAGCCTGGCAGCAGGCGCTGGACGCGTGGCGTGCACTGGCCAGCGATGCGGGCGCGGGCTTCGACCGGGAAGTGAAACTCGATGCCACGCAGATTGCGCCCACCGCGACCTGGGGCGTGAATCCCGCGCAGGCGTTGCCGGTGACCGGGGTGGTGCCCGATCCCGCCGGCGTCAAGGACGCGCAGCTGCGCGCCGAATAC
>JBFKCU010000167.1:0-6274 GCA_041620115.1 Burkholderiales bacterium
CAGCGGTGCGACCACTTTCCCCGGCACGACATAAGCCCATTGCGAACGCGCCTGTTCGAGCATGATTCGCGCTTCCAGGCGTTGCAGGGTTTCCGCGTATTCCTTGTCCCGTTTGGCGGCGTCTTCGGGTGTTTCCTTGGGCTCGGGCTTGCGCGTTTTCGGCGGCGTGCCGGCGACGCTGAAGCGCACGACGAAATTGCCGTCCGTATGCGGCGCCACCTTGACCGTGTAAGTCAGGTTGTCGAAGGTTTCCGCAGTCAGCGTGACCGCCTTTTCGGTGCCGGTCTTGTCATCGGTGATGACGTCCACCATGGACAGGTTGGCCATCGCGTTGTTGATCGCCACCGCGGCGCTGGGATCAAGCTGCCCGCCGCCGGCGGCGAACTTCCACTGCCCCCATTCCTCGTCGCGCGTGATTTTCCAGGCATCGCTGCCCACAAGCTGCAGGGTCTTGATGCGTTCGACCTTGAAAAAATCCTTGGCCAGCCAGGCGCCGGGCGTGGCCACGGCCTTTTCCAGCGGATCGGAGACGACGAACACGTTGTTGCCTTTGCCGGCGACCAGCACATGGCGGCCTGCGGGCACGCCGTCCCGGGCATTGGGCAGCGGATTCATCGGATCCTTCTTCAGCGACACCTTGCCCAGCACCATGCTGACCAGCGTCTTGCCCTGCGCATCAGTGAGTTCGAGCAGGGTGCCCACGCCCTCCTTGGCGTCCTTGCCGGGCATGGCCAGGTCCAGTCGCGGATGCAGGCTGGGGCCCACGGCTTCCGACTGCACCACTTTCGCATCCAGCAGCTTCAGGATCAGGCCGCTGATTTCAGCAAAATTCGCCGGATAACCGCCGCGCTGTTCGACGCGCCAGACGTTGTCCTTCACCGCCAGCGTCACCTCATGCGTTGCATCCTGCAGGCGCATTTTCGTGACATCACCGATCTTGAATTCCGGCAGCAGGCGGGCGCCGATCTTGGCGCCGCTGTCACGGTACGCCGTGATGTCCTGCCAGAACAACCCGAGCCCGGCGCCGCCCATGACCAGCACCACCAGCATCAACCAGAGGAATTGCTTGCGGTTCATGATGCGAGCGCCCTGGCATTGATCCTGCGGCGGCGGATGACCGCCAGCGTGACGCCCAGCGCGATCACCAGCAGCGGTATCAGGGCGATGTTGATCACTTTGGTCCACAACTGCAGCGACTCGGTCTCTTCCCGCAGGTTCTTGCGCACTTCCTTCAGCTCGCGCCGCGTCTCGATCGATTTCTTGCGGAAATCATCCAGTTCTGCCTGCTGCTCCGGCGTCAGAATCGCACCGCCGCTGGCCGTGGCGGATTTTCCGCCCTTCTGCAGCGCCTGCAGCTTCTCGGTGGTCTGGTTGAGCGAATCTTCCAGTGCCTTGATCTTGCCGAGATAGGTTTCCTGTGCCCGCGCTTCGATCTGCTTGATCGCCGTCAGCGGCCGGCTGAAAGCAGCCCGGCTGCGCAGGCTGATCAGCGCACTGTCGCCGGCCATCTGCTCGACCAGGCCCTGCGCAAACGCCAGGTTGCCGTTGCGCGGCACCGCCACACGCTGGCCGAAAATCTCCTGGATATCGACGGCAGCACCGTCGGTCAGCATGTCGACGTCGCCGGTAATGACCACGGTGTTCTCCGCGACCGCCTCGCTGCGATGCGCCTTGCGGTCGGCTTCAAACTGCGCCGGATCGACCGGCTTGCCACGGGCAAACGGGTCCGCCGGCTTGCCGTTGGGGAACGCGGTCTTGAATTTCCCGCTCAGCCGGAACGCCAGCGGCTCTTCCTTGCCCGAGGGCTGGAAACCGCGGGTGGACGGCTCACCGGACAGCGTGGCGATGATCAGATCGGCCAGCATGGAATTTTTCGACGTGTGCACCAGCGTCGTCTGCTTGATGCCCTCCGGCGGCTTGACGGTGAAACTGGCACCGAACGGAATCAGCAGGGTGCCGACCTGGCTGGTGACCACGTCGTCCATGTTCAGCGCTTCGGTATTCAGCGACAGCAATGTCGGCAGCAGACGCGGGCCCTCGCCGCTGGCGAAAGTCAGGTCCGCGACGACCTTGCCGTGGCTGGGCTCGACGCCCCAGGCCTTGAACAGATTGTGCAGCGTCGACTGCCCGGCGGCGTTGCCGCCGAACGGATTCTGCAGGTCCGGCTGCTGGTCAAAATAGGCGTAGGTGTCGACGAACGCGATCAGCTTGCCGCCGCGCATGACGAACTGGTCGATCGCATACTCGGTCGTTTCCAGGATGTCGCGCGGATGGATGACCAGCAACACCTTGATGTCGTCATCGATCTTGGTCGCGTTCATCTCGACCTTGCGCACGTCGAAAATCCGCTTCAGTTCCGCCGCCAGCACCCACGGCTCGGTCGGCTGCTGTTTTTTCACCGGATCCAGCGAACGGCCTAGCACCGGCAGATTGCTCATCACGCCGATCACCGGCTTCTTCGCCTGTCCCACCTGCGAAATCGAGCGCGTGATGTCGTATTCGAGCAGGCGTTCGCGGTCCGGCGTCAGCACGGGTATCGAGGATTTCTGGTCGAGGAACGATACCGAAAGTCCGAGATAGAACTTCTCGCCGGTATTGGTCATCTGGCCCTCGACATTGTCGAGCGCGGCTGAATCCTCGGCGTCGGAGTCCGGTTCCGGATTGAATTTTTCGATAATGACCTTGCCGTTGGACGCGGCTTTGTATTCATTGAGCAGGTCCTCGACGCGGCCGGCGAAGGTTTTCAGCCCCGGCGGCACCGCGGTACTGCCCTGGGTGTAATAGAAGCGGATTTTCACCGGCGCTTCGAGCTTGGCCAGGATCGAGCGCGTGCCGTCCGACAGCGTGTACACCTTGCCTTCGGTCAGATCGACGCGGGCGTTGAACGCGCTGAAAATGAAATTGCCCGCGATCAGGATCAGTGCCAGCGCGATGATGCCGCCGGCCGAATACATCAGTGTTTCAAGGTTCTTGTTTTTCATGATCTCATCACCCTGCGCGCTGGTTGCGGATGATCACGCCGGTGGTAAACAGCATGAAGCCGATCACCGAGGCGAAGAACACCACGTCGCGCGTGTCGAGCACGCCGCGCTGGAAACCTTCGAAATGCGTCATCACCGAGAATGCCGCGACGATGTCGACCACCACCGGGCTGGCGAAACGCGACAGCAGATCCGTCACCGGGGTATAGCCGGCAAGAATCAGGAACAGGCAGATCAGCACCGACAGGATGAAGCTGATGACCTGGTTGCGGGTCAGCGCCGAGGTCATGCAGCTCACTGCCAGGTAGGCGCCGGCCAGCATCAGGCTGCCGACATAGCCGGAGAAAATGATGCCGTTGTCGGGATCACCGAAATAGTTGACGGTAATGACCACCGGGAACGTCAGCGCCAGCGCGAGTGCGAGGAACAGCCACGAGGCGAGGAATTTACCGACGATGGCCTGCCAGTTGGTGATGGGCATGGTCAGCAGCAGTTCCATCGTGCCCATGCGCCGCTCTTCAGACCACAGCCGCATGCCGACCGCGGGTACCAGGAACAGGTACAGCCACGGATGCCAGGTAAAGAACGACACCAGCGAGGCCTCACCGCGCTCGAAGAAATTGCCGATGGTGAACGTGAAAAATCCCGTCAGCAGCAGGAATATGACCAGAAACACGTAGGCGATGGGCGAGGTGAAATAACCGCCGAGCTCGCGTTTCATGATGGTCTTGATGTTGGCCGTGGCACTCATGCGGTCACCTCCGCAGCGACTACGGGTTTGACATGATCGTGCACCGTGTCGGGCAGCGTGATCTCGCGGAACACGTCCTCGAGCCGGCCTTCCGGCGAACGCGCCGCCAGTGCCGCTGGCGTGTCATTGGCGACGATGCGGCCGCGGTCGATGATGATGACCCGGGAGCAGGCCGCCGCCACTTCTTCGAGAATGTGCGTCGAGAAAATGACCACTTTCTTCTCGCCCAGCCGCTTGATCAGGCCGCGCACTTCATGTTTCTGGTTGGGATCGAGACCGTCGGTGGGCTCATCGAGGATCAGCACATCGGGATCGTGAATCAGTGATTGCGCCAGGCAGGTGCGGTGCTTGTAGCCCTTCGACAGCGTGTCGATCGACTGGTAGAGCACACCCTCGAGGAAACACAGCTCGACTGCGTGGTGCACGGCGCGCCTGCGCGCATCACCCTGCAGACCGCGCAGTTCGGCGCAGAAGTTGAGAAAGCCGTTGACTGTCATGTCGGCGTAGCCGGGCGCATTCTCCGGCAGATAGCCGATCAGGCGCTTGGCCGCAATCGGGTCTTCAACCATGTCGTGACCACCGACGGTGATCTTCCCCGAAGTCGGCGGATAGTAGCCGGTGATCATGCGCATCGTGGTTGATTTGCCGGCACCATTGGGTCCGAGGAATCCCAGCACTTCGCCGCGTTCGACGCTGAACGACACGTCGTTCACCGCAAGTTTGGGGCCGAAAGCCTTGACCAGGTTCTCTACAGTTATCAAGCGATCTCTCTCCATTCAGATCTGCGCGCCGACTCTGCGACCCGCGTTTTTTGTGGCGTGTTAGATGGTGGTGTCACCGAAAAATTCAACACCCTCACATCGCAACAAGACACCCGTCGCCCGTTTCCGGACGATTTACATAACCCATTGATTATATTGGATTATTATACCTTCCCACCAGCAGACCCCTGCTGCCGCGCCGGCGCTGATGGTGCCGACAGTCTGAATCGAACAGACGACCTACCGCTTACAAGGCGGTTGCTCTACCAACTGAGCTATGCCGGCGCGAGGCCGGATTATAGCGCCTCACCGCCCGCCGGGCCTCCTATAATTGCGCGATCTTCTCAGGGACTGTACATGACAAAAAATGCTCAAAAAGATTCCGCACCCGTCGGCATCGTCGGCAACGGCCTGATGGGCATGGCCTGCGCGCGGCGCCTGGCCGCCGCCGGTCACCGCGTCGCCGGCTACGACGTCGATCCGGCCAAATCCGCTGCAGTCGCCGCCCTGGGCGGTTCTGCCGCAGGCTCGCCGGCCGACCTCGCGCGTGACTGCCGCATCGTGGTCATCGCCGTGTTCAACACCGATCAGCTGGAAGCCGTGCTGGAGGGCCCCGGAGGACTGCTTGCCGGGCTCCCTGCAACCGCGCCGCCGCTTACCGCGATCTGCGTCAGCACCTGCGATCCCGACCGCGTCACGGCGCTGGTCGGGCGCCTGCCGCCGGATCGCATTCGCTTTGTCGAAATGCCGGTCTCCGGTACCAGCGAGCAGACCGCCCGCGGGGAAGCGCTGGGCCTGGTGGGCGGCGATCCGGCCGCAGCCGACGCCGTGCGCGACGTGCTCGATGCCCTCTGCCCGCGCCGCCATCACATCGGCGCCGCCGGCAACGGCGGTCGCGCCAAACTTGCCATCAACCTGATCCTCGGCATCAACCGCGCTGCGATGGCCGAAGGCCTGGTGTTCGCCGAACGCATGGGCCTCGACCCCGGTGCCTTCCTGAAGGTTGCCAGGGACTCAGCGGCCTACTCGCAGATCATGGACATCAAGGGCGACAAGATGATCGCCGGCGATTTCACGCCCCACGGAAAAATTGCGCAGACGCTGAAGGATTTCAAACTGATGCTGGAACTCGCACAACGGCTGCAGCAGCAACTGCCGCTGACGACGACGTACACCGACATCGTCGAAGGCAACATGAAACACGGTGAAGCCGAACTCGACAATGCGGCGGTGATCAGCGAAATACGGCGGCGACGCGGCTGACCCGTTGACAGGCGCCGGACGCTGACGGATCATTTTCGGGTGATTCGCGGGGGTCCGGCAGACCCCCCGCCGTTCCTCAGACGCCCGGCGTCCAAGTGCTGCCTTTGCATACGCAAAGGAGGCCTTATGGCTGTGGCAATGCAATCCCGTAGTCCGATCACCCCGCAACACGCATCCGGCGGCACGTTGATCATCACGCGCACGCAGGTCCTGCAGTTACTGTCGCTGGACGCGTGCATCAGCGCCGTCGAAGACGCGTTCCGGGCGCACGGCGCCGGCACTGCCCCGGCGCCCGCCGTCCTGGGCCTGCACGCGGGATCCGGCGGCTTTCATGTCAAGGCGGCCCTGCTGCAACTGGACCGGCTTTATTTTGCGGCCAAGACCAACGCCAATTTCCCGCGCAACAGGACGAACCATGGCCTGCCCACGATCCAGGGCATGATCGCGCTGTTTGACGCCGACCGCGGCTACCCGCTGGCGCTGATGGATTCGATCGAGATCACGCGGCTGCGCACCGC
>JBFKCU010000168.1:0-6155 GCA_041620115.1 Burkholderiales bacterium
AATTGAAGACGGGTTTTACTACGATTTTTCGTACAAACGGCCGTTCACGCCGGAAGATCTGGCAGCGATTGAGAAGCGCATGGCCGAAATTGCCAAGCGCGACATCAAGGTCGACCGGCAAACAATGCCGCGGGATGAGGCGGTGAAGTTTTTTTCCGACATGGGCGAGAAATACAAGGCGGAGATCATCGCTTCAATTCCAAGCAACGAGCCGATCTCGCTTTACCGTCAAGACAATTTCATCGACCTTTGCCGTGGCCCGCACGTGCCGTCCACGGGCAAGCTGAAAGTGTTCAAGCTGATGAAGCTGGCCGGCGCGTACTGGCGTGGCGACTCGAAAAATGAAATGTTGCAGCGAATCTACGGTACCGCGTGGGCCAAGAAGGAGGAGCAGGAGCAGTATCTGCATCGCCTCGAGGAGGCGGAGAAGCGTGATCATCGCAAGCTCGGCCGCCTGCTCGACCTGTTCCACATGCAGGACGAAGCGCCCGGCATGGTGTTCTGGCATGCCAATGGCTGGGTGATCTGGCAAGTCGTCGAGCAGTACATGCGCAATCTGCTGACGGCTGCGGATTATCGTGAAGTGCGTACCCCGCAGGTCATGGACCGCGTAATGTGGGAACGCTCCGGGCACTGGGAGAATTATCGCGAATACATGTTTACAACGGAGTCGGAGAAGCGCGATTACGCCATCAAGCCGATGAACTGTCCGGGGCATGTGCAGATTTTCAACCAGGGTGTCAAGAGTTATCGCGATCTGCCGTTGCGCATCGCCGAATTCGGATCCTGCCACCGCAACGAGCCCTCGGGCGCGCTGCACGGACTGATGCGGGTGCGCGGATTTGTGCAGGACGACGCGCATATTTTTTGTACCGAGGACCAGATCCAGGATGAGTCCGGTGCCTTCATTGACCTGCTGCGACAGGTGTACGCGGATTTCGGTTTTGAGCAGATCCTGGTCAAATTGTCGACGCGGCCGCCGAAGCGGATTGGGGATGATGGTGCCTGGGACCGTGCCGAGGCGGCCCTGAAGGCCTCGCTGGATGCCAAAGGGCTGGAATGGGACCTGAATCCGGGGGAGGGGGCCTTTTATGGACCGAAAATCGAGTTTTCACTCAAGGATTCCCTCGGCCGGATCTGGCAATGCGGGACTTTGCAGCTGGATTTCGCGCTGCCGGGACGTTTGGGCGCCGAATATGTGGCTGAAGACAACACGCGCCACACGCCGGTCATGCTGCATCGGGCGATTCTGGGGTCGCTGGAGCGCTTCATTGGCATCCTGATCGAGCATTATGCCGGGGCGATGCCGGCCTGGCTGGCGCCGGTGCAGGCCGTGGTGATGAATATTTCGGAGGCACAGGGGGCGTATGCGGCCGGTGTCGCCGCAACCCTCAAAAAGGCCGGTGTCCGGGTCGACGCCGACTTGAGAAACGAGAAAATTTCCTATAAAATCCGCGAACATAGTCTGCAAAAGCTGCCTTTTCAGCTGGTCGTTGGTGACAAGGAAGTGGCAGCGCAATTGGTGGCTGTGCGTTCCCGTAAAGGCGAGGACCTGGGGCAGATGACCCTGGAGTCCTTTTTGTCGCTGTTAAAAAGTGACATTGCCAGGAGGGGGCGTGCGGTTTAAGAGCAACGAAATCAGGGAGTTTGTCGCATAGCCCAGGAAAAAGAAGCCCGGATCAACAGTGATATCACTGCTCCGGAAGTGCGGGTCATTGGTGCCGACGGATCGCAGGTCGGCGTAATCAGCATCGCTGCTGCCAACAAGCTTGCAGAAGAAGCCGAGCTGGATCTGGTGGAAATCGCGCCGACGGCAAAGCCACCGGTATGCCGGATCATGGATTACGGCAAGTTCAAATACCGTGAGAGCAAGAAGCAGCACGAAGCGAGGCTCAAGCAGAAGCAGATCGTCGTCAAGGAAGTGAAGTTTCGACCGGGCACGGACGAGGGCGATTACAAGATCAAGTTGCGCAACCTGATGCGGTTTCTGGATGAAGGCGACAAAGCAAAGATCACGCTGCGGTTCAGGGGGCGTGAGATGGCGCACCAGGAATTCGGTATCCGGTTGCTGGAGCGGGTGAAGGCGGATCTGATCGAGCACGCGGTAGTCGAACAGTTCCCGAAAATGGAAGGCCGTCAGCTGGTAATGGTGATGGCACCGAAGAAAGTGGCGCCTGCGGCAGCAAAGAGTTCACCCAAGGCCGGTAGCAAGGCCGCGGGGACAAAAACGGCGGCAACGCCGGGTAAGGCAGTAAAGAAAGCGGTGGCAACACCGAATGAAGAGACTGTGGCTGAAGAGCCTGCAGTCGTTGAAAAGAAGTAGTGTTCGGGCTTTAAGTCCTGCTGACGCGGGCGCCCGACGCTAGGCTAAAACAGGAGTTACCATGCCGAAGATGAAGAGCAAGAGCGGCGCGGCCAAGCGTTTCAAGAAGCTGGGCAGCGGCGCGTTCAAGCGCAGCAGTGCACACCTGCGCCATATCCTTACGAAGAAGAGCACCAAGCGCAAGCGTCATCTGCGCGGCACGACCATGGTGCACGATTCCGACCAGCGCGCAGTCCGCGCGATGTTGCCTTACTGATCGGGAGATAAACCATGCCTAGAGTCAAACGTGGAGTCATCGCCCGCAGGGCGCACAAGAAGGTTCTCAAGCAGGCCAAGGGTTTTCGCGGCCGCCGCGGCAATGTCTTCCGCATTGCCAACGAAGCGGTCATGCGTGCTGGGCAGTATGCCTATCGCGACCGGCGCACCAAGAAGCGCGAGTTCCGTGCGCTCTGGATCGCGCGCATCAATGCCGCCGCCCGCGAGCATGGCCTGTCGTACAGTGTATTCATGAACGGCCTGAAAAAAGCCTCGATTGAAGTGGACCGCAAGGTTCTGGCTGATATCGCCGTCGCCGACAAGCCCGCATTCCTGCGGTTTGTGGAGCAGGCCAGGACTAGCCTCGGCGCATAACCAAACGCACCCGGAAAAGGAGGCTCGTCGAGCCTCCTTTTTTTTGCGTGGCGAACTTTCTTTTTTTTCACTGAATTCCGCTACCATTCGTTTATGCAGGATCTCGACAAGCTCGTAGCAGAAGCGATGGCTCTTTTCAGCGGCATCAAGGATGCCGATGCGCTGGAGCAGGCCAAGGCGCGTTATCTGGGCAAGAGCGGCGTGTTGACCGACCTGCTGAAGGGGCTGGGCAAGCTTTCGCCGGTGGAACGACCCGCAGCCGGCGCCCGCATCAATGCCGCCAAACAGGCGCTGGACGAGGCGCTGAACGCACAGCGCGAGCTGATCGCCAACCGTGCCCTCGAATCCCGCCTTGCCGAAGAATCGATAGACGTTACCCTGCCGGGTCGAGGCCGGGGCATGGGCGGACTGCATCCGGTGAGTCGCACCATGGAGCGGATCGAGCAGTTGTTCCGATCGATCGGGTTTGACGTGGCGGACGGTCCGGAAATCGAAACCGACTTCTACAATTTCACCGCCTTGAACCAGCCTGAGAACCATCCGGCGCGTTCAATGCATGACACATTCTATCTTGCAGACGGACAACGGTTGCTGCGCACACATACCTCGCCGATCCAGATCCGCTACATGGAGCAGCATCAACCGCCGATCAGGGTGATCGCGCCGGGGCGGGTCTATCGTGTCGATTCAGATGCCACTCACTCGCCGATGTTTCATCAGGTCGAAGGGCTATGGATAGACGAGCACATCAGCTTCGCGCATCTCAAAGGCGTAGTCATTGATTTTTTCCGGCGCTTTTTCGAGGATGATGATTTGCAGATCCGTTTTCGCCCGTCATTTTTCCCGTTTACCGAGCCTTCAGCTGAAATTGACATGAGTTTCGGTGACGGCTGGCTCGAAGTCGGCGGTTGCGGCATGGTGCATCCCAACGTGCTGCGCAACGTCAACATCGACAGCGAACGTTATCAGGGCTTCGCCTTCGGCCTCGGGCCCGACCGCCTGACGATGCTCCGCTATGGCGTGAATGACCTGCGGTTGTTCTATGAAAACGATCTGCGTTTTCTGAAACAGTTCATCTAGCAGAAAACGCATGAAACTTTCAGAGCACTGGCTACGCGAACTGGTCGACCCCGGACTCTCGACCACTGAACTTGCCGATCTGCTGACATTTGGCGGCATTGAGGTGGAGGCGGTTGAGGCGGCCGCGCCGGCATTCGATCAGGTGGTCGTCGCGGAAATACTCAGCGTGGCCAAACATCCGCAGGCAGACCGGCTCAACGTGTGCCTGGTCAACGCAGGAGGCGCGCCGCTGACCATCGTCTGCGGCGCGCCCAATGCGCGTGCGGGCATGCGCGTGCCAGCAGCGTTGCCGGGCGCGCACCTGCCGGGCATGGAAATCAAGTTGGCCAAAGTGCGCGGCATCGAATCGCAAGGCATGCTGTGTTCCGCGGTTGAACTGGGCCTGAGCGAGGATGCTTCCGGGTTGCTTGAACTCGCGCCGGATGCGCCTATCGGACTGCCGGTGCGCGAACTGCTCGATCTTGACGATCAAATCCTGACCACCAAACCGACGCCCAATCGTGGTGACTGTCTCAGCGTGCTGGGACTGGCACGGGAAGTCGCGGCGCTTAATGGCATCGCGCTGCGATGGCCGGAGCCGGAAACGGTGACGGTATCGACGGCGGATGTTGTCGACGTCGTGGTCGACGCGCTGGCCGACTGTCCGCGTTACTGCGCACGCGTGATCAGCGGGGTCAAGGCGGACGCAGCCACGCCTGAATGGATGGTGCGGCGGCTGGCTCGCAGCGGTATCCGTGCCATCAGTGCGATTGTCGACGTCACCAATTATGTATTGCTGGAAACGGGGCAGCCGCTGCACGCGTTCGATGCGGCAAGAGTCACCGGGGGTATCCGGGTGCGCCGCGCAAGGCAGGGCGAGAGCCTGACCCTGCTCAACGGTACCGTGTTGCAGCTCTCGCCCGACCATCTCGTAATCGCCGACCAGGAACAGCCATTGGCGCTTGCCGGGATCATGGGCGGGGAGCATAGCGGCGTAACGTCGGCAACACAAAATGTAATTCTCGAGAGTGCGTTTTTCACGCCGGACATCGTTGCCGGCAAGACGCGTGCGCTGGGCTTCGGTTCTGATTCCGCCTACCGGTTCGAACGCGGCGTCGATTTTTCCGGTACGCGCGCAGCCATGGAGCGGGCTACGCGGCTGATCGTCCAGATTTGCGGCGGGCAGGCGGGAGCGGTGACCGAGGTGCAGGGTACGCTGCCGTTGCGCAACAAGGTGGCCTTGCGGCTGGAGCGTGCGCGCCGGGTGCTGGGTTTCGCCATGGACGAGAAGATCGCGCTTTCGATCCTCGAGCGTCTCGGCTGCCAGCCACGCCTGGCAGGCAAGGTGATTGAAGCCGTGCCGCCGAGTTACCGCTTCGATATCGCGATCGAAGAGGACCTGATTGAAGAGCTTGCGCGTGTCTACGGTTACGCCAACATACCGGCGCTGCTGCCGCCCGCGGCGGCAGCGCTGCTGCCCCTGCCCGAATCCAGCCGCAGCCCGGCGACGCTACGCCGGCTGCTGGCCAGCCTGGATTATCACGAGGCGGTGACTTACAGTTTTGTGGATCAGGCCTGGGAGCGTGATTTCTGCGCCAATGACCGGCCGGTCGCACTGGCCAATCCCATTGCCAGCCAGATGGGGGTGATGAGGTCCAGCCTGATCGGTGGCCTGGTTAATGCCGTTACCTTCAATGTCAGTCGCAAGCAGGGGCGCGTGCGCCTGTTCGAAGTCGGGCGTTGTTTTCTCAACGAAGCGGAATATCCGCAGCCGTTGCGGGTCGCAGCGATTGCCTTTGGTGATGCGATGCCGGCGCAGTGGGGGCAGAAATCGCGTCTCGTCGATTTTCACGACATCAAGGCAGACCTTGAAATGCTGCTCGCGCCGCAGACCGCTTCATTCCGGCCGGAGCCGCATCCGGCACTGCATCCGGGGAAATCCGCCGCCATCGTGATCGGGCAGAAGACCGTCGGGTGGATCGGGGAATTGCATCCGCGCTGGCAGCGGAAGTATGATCTCCCGTCTGCCCCCGTGTTGTTTGAGCTCGATTTACGCGTACTGGGGCAAAGGGAGTTGCCGGTTTTTGAGGAGGTCGCGAGGTTCCCGGCAGTACGACGGGATTTGGCGGCCGAATTTGACGAA
>JBFKCU010000169.1:0-6153 GCA_041620115.1 Burkholderiales bacterium
GCCTTGATTTTCAGTTGATCCGGGCCAAATTGCGCGCCGAGATCGATGCGCCGCGCGATGCGGTTGCTTTTTTTGAATAGAGTCTGGCGGAGCGAAAATTCCTGTCGGAAACGGCGAGCCGCTACGGTTTGGTGGCGAGTCTGATCCGGGCGCGCGAAGTTGAGAGGGCCAAGCGCGAGATCATGCCGCTGCGCAAGACGCGCAATGCGATTATTGCGACGCTGGATTGCGGTCTCGCAGAGGCGGCGGGGGAATCCGACCGGGCACTGGCGTGTTACCAGGAGGCGCGACGCGTTCATCCGGGCTACCGTGCGCTTTTCTACGGCCATGCCGAGCAGTTGCTGCGCGTGCGCCAGCCAGCCGCCGCACTGCAGTTGATAGACACCCGGTTATTGACGTATCCGGACGACGCGCGCCTCTACCGATTGCAGGCGCAGGCTTATGCCGCGCAAGGCAACAGTCTGCTGCGGCATCGCGCACAGGGTGAAGCTTATGCGCGCACGGGACAGCTGGGAGCGGCCGTGGAGCAGTTCCAGATCGCACTGAAATCGGGTGGCGGCGACTTCTACCAGATGTCCGCAATTGAGGCGCGCCTGCGGGATCTGCGCCGTATGCAGGCCGAACAGGAGCGCAAACGATAGCGTCTGCCGGGCGCGCGATTTTTACCCTACGGGCGTGCTGTTTTAATGATACTTTTGCCGGATGAGCGACGACATAGGCACAGACACCGGTCCGGTCCCGGTTGAGGCGAGGAAGATCGGCAAGTATGAGCTCCTCAAGGAGCTCGGCCGCGGGGCGACGAGCGTGGTCTACAAGGCCTACGATCCGTTTCAGGATCGGGAGGTGGCGCTCAAGGCCGTTTACCCGGAGGCCTTGGGAGACGAGGAGCACGGACGGCGTTACCGCAAGCTGTTTATCGCCGAAGCATCGCTCGCCGGCAAACTGTCGCATCCCCATATCGTTGCCATTTACGACGCGGTCGCCGAGGAGGATGCCAGCTATATCGTCATGGAATACATAGACGGGACGACGCTGGAGCCGTACGTGCGCGTAGACCACCTGCTGCCGCTGACCCGCGTGCTGGAAATCATCTACAAATGCGCGCGTGCGCTCGACTATGCCGCACGGGAAGGCGTCATTCACCGCGACATCAAACCGGCCAATATTCTGCTGGCCGGAGAAGCCGACATCAAGATATCGGATTTCGGCGCGGCCCTTAACGCGGCCAGCGATTCGACGCAGATTACCGGGGTCGGATCCCCGGCCTACATGTCGCCGGAGCAGGTACGGGAACAGCAACTGACCTATCAGACCGATATTTTTTCTCTGGGTGTTGTTTTTTATCAGTTGCTGACCGGGCGTCTGCCGTTTCTCGGCACCAACAATTACAGCATCATTTATCAGATCATCAATGTCGAGCCCGCGCCGCCCAGCCGCCTGCGCAGTGAGGTGCCGCCACAGATCGATGCCATTGTGCTGCGCATGCTGCAGAAGAATACCGCTGACCGTTATCAGACCTGGGGTGATCTGGCCGGTGACCTGGTCGACATTTCCAGTGTGTCACCGGCCAAAGCGCAGGAGGGCGGCATAGCTGAGGCTGAAAAATTCGATACGCTGCGGAAGCTGGCGTTTTTCCGCAATTTCAGTGATGTCGAATTGTGGGAAGTGCTGCGCCTGGCCAAATGGCACCGCCTGCCGCCCAAATCCGTGCTGATCCAGGAAGGGGACATCGGCTCCTCCTTCTTTATTCTCGCCGGCGGGGAAGTCGAGGTGCGCAAGGAGGAGCGGCTGCTGAATACCCTCAAGGTCGGAGAGTGTTTCGGCGAAATGGCTTATCTGGGCAAGCGGAAATTCCAGCGTTCGGCCAGCGTCGTGGCCAACAGTGAGATTGTAGTCATTGAAATTCGTGCCGAAACATTGCCCCAGGCCTCGGAGTTATGCAGGCACCATTTCAACGGCGCGTTTCTGGAACTGCTGGTGGACCGCCTGGGGATGGCCAATTTGCGGTTGTCGCAATTACTGGCAGAGCGAAATATCAGTGTTTATTGAGATATCCGCATGCGCCAGTTGTCTGATTGATGCACAGGCGCAGAAGTCTTATTTGCCCCGGGCCGGAGAAGAAGCGTAGTGCTCCATCTCGGTGCGGTCACGCCAGGTTTTTTCATCGAGCAGCGCCGCCGGCACGGGACGCCGGTTCTCCGGCGCCACGGTATCGGCGGACACGATCCGGGTGATGTCGGTGTAGACAATTTTTCGCAGGGCGCCGTCACTTCCGGTCATGCGTACGATCATGTACGGATCATGTGTGCGGTAGACGTAGATTGACGCGGGGATTACGCGGCCGTCAGGTTGTTGCCAGGCAACGGCGTAGCGGGTATCGATCTGGAAGTCTTTTTTTTCCATGGAAGCTCTCGGATGGCAATGCAGCAAGTCTACGGGACATGAGTGGCATCGGCGACGACCACTCACACAGAATATTTATAAATAATTGATTTTAATCATTATTGTAATCTTCCTGGCGAGGAACCTCTTGTTGCGCGCCGGGTTCGTATCAATCTGTTTTCAGAGCAGGCCTATAATTAGACTGCTCGATGACGTAAGGTAGAAACGGTTAGAAGCTGCCTTGCGGCACCAGTGGATTCAAAGTATATTAGAATTTAATGTTACACTAATCTAATTGATGAGGTTCTCGAAATGCAGTTCGATAAAGAACTTGATGCCCGTGGCCTGAATTGTCCGCTACCCATTCTGCGGGCCAAGAAAGCACTGACCGACATGACTACCGGACAGGTGTTGAAGATCCTGGCCACGGACCCCGGGTCGGTGAAGGACTTCCAGGCTTTCGCAAAGCAGACCGGTAACGAATTGCTGTCGTCGGATGCCGCGGAAAAAGAATTCACTTTTTTCATGAAGAGAAAGTAGCGGCTGCGAGAGCAGGCATCGCCCACCCATGGCCACCTACGCGGAAATGCGCGAAGTCTTCGAGGATATCAAGAGTGATATCCGCTATGACCATGAATTAAACGGGTGTCTAAACTGCGGCATCTGCACGGCGACCTGCCCGTCGGCGCATTTCTACGATTACAGCCCGCGCGAGATCGTCCAACTGCTGTGGACCGAGAACGTCGAGCAGATTTACGACGCCATGCAGGAGAAGATCTGGGCCTGTGCCCAGTGCATGACCTGCGCCGCGCGCTGCCCGTTCAAGAATTCTCCCGGCGGACTGGTTGCCATCATGCGCGAAGTGGCCATCAAACACGGGTTTCAGTCGGCAAAAGACGTATTGCGGCCATTCGGCCGCGTGATGCTGAAGTTGATCACGACCGGCAACCAGTTGTCCCCCGACATGATACAGCCGGACCATTTTCCCGATTGGGGTCCGAACATCCAGAAGGTGAAGGGTGACCTGAAGACGCTGCGCAAGGCGATCCCGGTGCGCACGCTGCAGACCACGGATACGGCGTGGGAAGTGTCGCTGAAAACATCGGTCGAGATGTACACGATCTGGGAAATGACCGGTGTACTCGATTCACTGGAAACCATGGATGAAAATTTGTTCGACGTGATCCAGGATTTCATCGAAGAGAAGCGGGAAGAGTACGAGGAACTGCTTGAGGATGCCGACGAGAAGGACTGAGGTTCTTTATGCGGCTGTCCGGCGAATGCCATGGCAAGAATGCCGTGGCGGCCATCTGAGGAGGTAAGTCATGAACAACGAACAGCACCCCAGCGACGGCACGGGCATCGCTGGTCACGGCTCTTTTTTTCAGCCGACCAACCTGTCGCCCGAAGATGCCGCGAAGGCTACGGCCTGGGTGGAAAAACATGTGGACCGGCGCACCATGGACCTGTCCGAGCGCATGGATGATGTGCGTGATCACATGTGGCAACTGGAAAAGGAGGGCGAGATCATCGTTCACCGTGTTTCCGACGCCCATCAGCCGATCGATGTGCAGACCCTTTTCGGCTGGAACAAGAAGATTCCCACGGCCCAGCTCTGGCATCATAAGTCCTGCGGCCAGTGCGGCAACATTCCCGGATATCCGACCGCGTTGCTGTGGACCATGAACAAGCTGGGCATGGTGCCGGGCAAGGACTATCTGGATGAGACCGACCAGACCTCGTGCACGGCGTGGAATTACCACGGTTCGGGCATCGGCAATCTGGAATCACTGGCGGCGGTATTCCTGCGCAATTTCCACCAGGCTTATGTTTCGGGAAAGAATCACGGCCATGAGCCCGGGCACTTCTTCCCGCTGGTGCATTGCGGCACCTCATATGGCAATTACAAGGAAGTGCGCAAATATCTGATCGAATCGCCGCAGTTGCGCGAGAAAGTCAGAAAAATACTCGGCAAGCTGGGGCGACTGGTTGACGGCAAGCTGGTGATCCCCGAAGAGATCGTGCACTACTCGGAATGGGTGCATGTGATGCGCAAGCGCATCGCTTCCGAATTGCAGACCATAGACGTATCCAAACTGCGCGTTACCGTACACACTGCCTGCCATTACTACAAGATGGTGCATGAGGATGCGATCTACGATCCGACGGTGCTTGGTGGGAACCGCACGGCCGTCGGCACTTCGGTTGCAGAGGCGCTGGGCGCGCAGGTGATCGATTATTCGACCTGGTATGACTGCTGCGGCTTCGGCTTCCGTCACATCATTTCCGAGCGCGAGTTCACGCGCTCGTTCACGATGGATCGCAAGATCAAGGTTGCCCGTGAAGAGGCCAAGGCCGACGTGATGCTGGGCATAGATACCGGTTGCATCACCACCATGGATAAGAATCAGTGGATCGGCAAGGCGCACGATCAGAACTATTCAATGCCGATCATGGCCGACATCCAGTTCGCGGCGCTCGCCTGTGGCGCCGACCCGTTCAAGATCGCACAGTTGCAATGGCATGCGAGTCCCTGCGAGGAGGTCGTCGAGAAAATGGGCATTTCCTGGGATGAATCCAAGCGCAATTTCGAGGCCTACCTGAAAGAGGTTGAGGCCGGCAACATCGAATATCTCTACAACCCTGAACTCGCGATAAGCAGGTAACAACGATGAACGATACCGTATTGGTCGTAGGTGCCGGTCCGGCCGGTTTGTCGGCTGCCGCCGGCGCAGCCTCAGTGGGCAAGCGCGTGGTGCTGGTCGAAAAGGAGAACAAGCTCGGCGGCGCGCCCATCATTTCCGGCTACGCCAAGCTGGTACCCTCGGGTGAATGGGCCAAGGATGCCATCGGCCGCATGGTCAAACGCGTGGAAGACGACGCGCGCGTCACCATCCACAAGAGTGCCAAAGTCAGCAAGCTTGACGGAGAGTTCGGCAATTTCACCGCGACCTTGTCCAATGGCCAGACGGTCAATGCCGGGGCGGTGATCCTGGCCACCGGGTTCACGCATTTCGACTCGATCAACAAACCGGAATGGGGTTTCGGTACTTACGAGGATGTGGTGACCACGACCCAGGTCGAGCAGATGGTGACCGCGGGCAAGATTGCCTGCCCTTCGGACGGCCGCACGCCCGAGCGTGTGTGCATCCTGCTGTGCGTGGGTTCACGTGACCGCCAGATCGGCCGCGAATGGTGCTCGAAGATCTGCTGCACGGTCTCCACCAACTTGGCGATGGAAATCAAGGAGTTGTCGCCGAAGACTGATGTCTATATTTATTACATGGATATCCGCACTTTCGGTTTGTACGAAGACAAGTTCTACTGGCGTTCGCAGGAGGAATTCCACACGAAGTTCGTGAAAGCGCGCATCGCCGAAGTCACGAAGGCACCGGACGGCAGATTGCTGGTCAAGGGCGAGGATACGCTGGTCAAGCGCCCGATCGTGATCCCGTTTGACCTGGTGGTGCACGCGATCGGGATGGATCCCAATCTCGACAATCCGGAGATCGCCAAGGTATTCGGCGTCGAGCTTGAGCATCACGGATTCCTGCAGCGCGGCGAGCACTACACGGCGACATTCTCCACTTCGCGGCGCGGAATTTACGTCGGCGGCTCTGCACTGGGCCCGGAGGATATCGACACCTGTATCGCACACGGCTTGAGCATGGCGGTACGTGCGGTGGGCGACCTGACCGGCGCGGCACAAAAGGCGGCCTGAGGCCTGCCGATGCTCTGGTTCGGAAAACGCGCGACGCCAACGGCCGTCGC
>JBFKCU010000170.1:0-6150 GCA_041620115.1 Burkholderiales bacterium
GCCTACACGCGGGACTGCACGTACATATTCGGGACCAGCACCTTCCTCGGCAATTACGCGCGCCAGGCGCACCCTTATGATTTCTACCGGGCGCGCTTTGTCATTGCGGGCGGCGAGAAGCTGCACCCGGACGTGGCGCAGTTGTGGTTCGCCAAGTTCGGTCTGCGTGTGCACGAAGGCTACGGCGCCACCGAGTGCGGGCCGGCGATGTCGCTCAACACCCAGATTGCCTTCCGTGCCGGCTCGGTGGGGCGCCTGCTGCCGGGCATCGAGCATCGTGTCGTGCCCGTGCCCGGCATCGAGCAGGGCGGGGTCCTGCATGTGCGCGGGCCCAACCTGATGCAGGGCTACCTGTTCTTTGACAATCCCGGCGTGATCCAGCCGCCGCGCTCGGAAGTGGGCGACGGCTGGTACAACACCGGTGACGTGGTCAGCATCGATGAAGACGGTTTTGTCACCGTGCACGGCCGCGTCAAGCGCTTCGCCAAGATTGCCGGTGAAATGGTGTCGCTGGAACGTGTCGAATACATTGCCTACCACGCCTCGCCGAATTTCAAGCATGCCGCCGTGGCGGAAATGACCCGAACGGGTGAAAGCACGGTGTTGCTGACGACCGACCCGGACCTCGACCGCATCACGCTGCAGCAGACGGCGCGCAGGATCAATGCGCAGGAGCTTGCCGTCGCGCGGCGTGTGGTCAAGGTCGACACGTTGCCGCTCCTCGGCTCCGGAAAAATTGATTACGTGACACTGACGCAATGGTCGATGTAGGAATCACCGGTGCAGCCGCGGGCAGACCGGTGGTGATCGCGCAGTTCTCCGACCTGCACGTCATGAGCGCGGGCCGGCGCAACCGGCACGGCGTCGATTGCGCGGTCGGGCTGCGTCGCTGCATCGAGCATCTGTGCGCGCTCGATCGCATGCCCGATGTGCTGGTGGCCAGCGGTGACCTCGTTGAAGACGGCAGGCCGGAGGAATACCGGCGCCTGCAGGACATGTTCTCGCGCCTGCCGATGCCGCTGTTGCTGATGCCGGGAAACCACGACCGGCGCGCGCCGCTACGCCAGACCTTCGGTGACCATGATTACCTCGGCGACAGCGGGCGCATTCATTATTACCGCGATGTGCGCGGGCTGCGCCTGATCGCGCTGGACAGCCTCATTGAGGGCCAGTCGGGCGGGGACCTGGATGACGCGCAGTTGCAGTGGCTGGATGCGCTGCTGGCCGATGCACCAGAGCAGGCGGCACTGGTATTCGTGCATCATCCGCCGGTGCCGACCGGTTTTTCACGCATGGATTCCATCTCGATTGCGGCGGCGAGCGCGCAGCGCCTGGGCGCGATCATTGCCCGGCATGCGCAGGTGCGGGCCGTCTTGTGCGGCCATGTGCACCGCAATGTGCAGGCAGCGTGGCAGGGCACGCTGGTGTCCGCATGCCCGAGCACGGCATTCCAGGCGCGGCTGTGGCTGGGCCCGGGAAAATTCGAGGCATCTCTGGATGAGCCGCCTTCTTACCAATTACATTACTGGGACGGGCGCCATCTGGCGACCCACACCGTAACCGTCTAGAGCCGGTCAGCGCGGCTCGTCGGGCAGCGCCGGCAGCGTGCGCAGGTAGGCGATCATGGCCGCGAGGTCGTCGGCGGTGATGCGGCTGGTGGTGTTGGTGACGACATCCCCCATGGCCTTCGCCGTGACGTCGCCATCGGAGGTCAGCCCGGTGGTGAGGAAATATTTCAGTTCTTCATCGCCCCATTTCTTCAGCTTGGTCGGCGTCAGGTTGGGCACACCCTTGCCATCCGGCCCCTTGCCGCCGGCAAGAAAGCGGTCGGCCTTGGCGCCGCCGAGCATGTTGCGCGGCGTGTGGCACTCGCCGCAATGACTGAGCGCCTTGACCAGGTATTCGCCGCGGGCCGCCGGCGTACCGGGCTGCGTGCTGGCAACCATCGGTCCCGGTTTGAAAAACAGCATCTTCCAGCCTGACAGCAAAAAGCGGAACCCGAACGGAAACTGCAGTTCGTGTGCCTGATTCTGCCGCGCGTCGGGCGGCAGGCTGCGCAGGTAGGCCCACAGGTCGCTCAGATCCTTGTCCACGATTTTGGTGTAGGAGGTATACGGAAATGCCGGAAAGTAATGCGCGCCGTCGGGCCGCACGCCTTCACGCATCGCGCGGACGAAATCGGCCTCGCTCCATTTGCCGATGCCGGCCTCGGGATGCGGCGTGATGTTCGGGCCATAAAAAGTACCGAACGGTGTTTTCAGCGCGTGGCCGCCGGCAAACCGCACGGCTTCCTTGCCGTCGGCCGTGTGGCAGGCGATGCAGCCGCCCGCGATGGCGACATATTCGCCGCGTTTGGCGTCACCCTGCGCCGCGACGCCGGTGGTTGCTGCTGCAAAAAGCAGAGTGCAGGCGAAAGTGCGTAGCATCGAGGTCACCGTATTTTTCATGCGTGGAGTGTACAAGAAAAGGCCCAAAACAAAAGCCCCGCAACAGCGGGGCTCTTGCAGTCACAGCATGCGGATCAGTTCTTCTCGCGGAAGGACTCGTGGCAACTGCCGCAGCTCTTGCCCACGGCAGCTAGTTGCGACTTGATCGCACCTTCATCGCCACCGCCCACGGTCGTCGCCAGCTTCGAAATCTCGCTGGTGAACCGGTCCTGCGCTTCCTTGAATTTCGCGGCGTCGTTATACACGGCCGGCAGCGCGCGGGTTTTCTCGTCCTTGGTGCTGGGGTTGAAGCCGTCCCACGGCATGGCACTCAGCGCCTGCAGGTAGCCGGTGTTGCGCTTCACGGTGTCGGCGTTGAAAGGCACTTTGCCTTGAGCCATGCCACCCATCGGACCCCAGTATTTGCCGATCAGGACCATGGCGGCCTGACGCTGTTTCACCAGTGTTTCCGGTTTGGCTTGGGCGAGGGCGGTGCCGCTGGCGAGCAGGGTGGTGGTGCCGATGACTGCGGCGATTAGTGCATGCTTCATTCAGGTTCTCCCGGTTGGTTGAGCAAACTTGGTCGCGAAATGATTACAGGGGGTTAACGTCCAGAGCGGTGAAATTATTCCAGCGGTGCGCAGTTTAGCAGCTTGTCCGGCGGATATGGATGATGTTTGATTACGGCAATTTAATAATAAGTAATTGATTGAATTAATAAACAGTTCATTCCCAGTCGGGCCGCCCGCGCTCGCGTTTGCGCGTGCCCTGGTGCCGTTTCTCGTCGAGCCGCCGCTGTTTCGCGGCGCGTGACGGCCGGGTCGCGCGCCGCAGCTTGGGCGGCGTGGCCGCGGTGCGGATCAGTGCAGCCAGCCGCGCGCGGGCGTCCTCGCGGTTGCGGGCCTGGCTGCGAAAGCGCTGCGCGGTGATCACGAGGATGCCGTCGCCGGACAGGCGCCTGCCGGCGAGTGCCTTGAGCCGCATCCGCACCGCCTCGGGCAGATCCGTCGAACGCGCGACATCGAAGCGCAGCTCTACCGCAGTGGCGACCTTGTTGACGTTCTGTCCGCCGGGACCGGAAGCGTGGATGAAGCGTTCCACCAGTTCGGCTTCGTCGATGACGATGCTGCGCGTGACTCTCATATTGGAATAAGTATAAAGTAGCGCCGGTTCGGGATCCGTTGAATACAAAGGGGCTCATCATGCGTAAGGGAATTCTGATATTGCTGTCGCTGGCGTTCAGCGTGCCGGTGCTGGCCCATCACGGCTGGAGCGAATACGACAACAGCAAGGAATTGAAGCTGACCGGTACCATCGCCGAGTCCGGCTACGAGCATCCGCACGGCCACATCAAGCTGGTCACGCCGGGCAAGACCTGGAATGCGGTGCTGGCGCCGCCATCGCGGATGACCGCGCGTGGGCTGCCGCCGGCTGATCTGAAGGTCGGGACCACAGTGACGGTGGTCGGTTACGGCAACCGCAACAAGCCCGAGGAAATGCGCGCCGAGCGCATCATCGTCGGCAACAAGACCGTAGAACTGCGATGACTGATCCGGGTGCACCGCTGGCGGCACTTGAGCGACTGCCGCTGGCGGTCGCGATGCGCCATGACCTGTGGCTGTACCCGATCGTTGAGATTTTTCACATAGCCGGTTTCGTCACGCTGGTCGGCTCGATCATCGTACTCGACCTGCGCCTGCTGGGCCTGTCGAAAACGCTGCCGGTGCAGGCGCTCGCGCGTCACGTGCTCCCCTGGAGCATCGGCGCGCTGGTCGTGATCGTGCCTTCGGGTCTGCTGATGTTCATTGCGCACGCCGGCGATCTCATCGGCAATACGGCCTTCGTTATCAAAATGTCGCTGCTCTTCTGCGCCGGCCTCAACGCGGCGTTGTTTCACGCCGGCACCTACCGCAATGTCGCCGCGTGGGACCGCGATGCCGCGATTCCGCTGGCGGCAAGACTGCATGCGCTGGCGTCACTGCTGATCTGGATCGGCGTGCTTGCTTGCGGCCGCTTATTGGCTTACGTTTAGGCGATGCCCATGAATACTCGGATTGGCTATATCGCCGGCGTGCTGATCTGCGCATCGCTGCTCGGCTTCGGCCTCTACCTGCAATATGTGGACGGACAGGATCCGTGTCCGCTGTGCATTTTCCAGCGCGTTGCCTTTATCGCGCTGGGTGCGGTGTTCCTGCTGGGCGCGTTGCACGGGCCCGGAAAAACCGGCGCCATCATTTACGCGGTGCTCGGTACCGTGTTCGCGGCCACCGGCGCGGGCCTGGCGGCGCGCCATGTCTGGCTGCAGAGCCTGCCGGCCGATCAGGTGCCGGCCTGCGGGCCGGGGCTCTCGTACATGCTCGAACAGTTTCCGCTGATGCGCATGCTGGAAAAAGTGCTGTCGGGATCGGGTGAATGCGCCGAAGCAGGCTGGCGGTTTCTGGGTTTGACCATCGCCGGCTGGTCGCTGTTGTGGTTCGTGCTGCTCGGCGCTTTTATCATCGGCCTGGCGTGGCATCGTGCGCGTCGTGCGGCACGCACATGGTATTAAAATCTGCCGGGGCGGCGTGATATGTGATCAGGCGGGTATATCGGGCGTGAGTTGCCGCTCGAGCATGGTGATCTGATCCTTGACCAGCAGTTTGCGTTTTTTCAGGCGCTGCAGTTGCAGTTGATCGAGCACCGGTTCTGTCGCCAGCCGGTGGATGACGTCGTCGAGGTCGCGATGCTCGAGCTTCAACTCGGCGATGCGCGCGACTATGACGTCGATTTCGGTGCCTTCAGGCATGCGTTGCAGTGGTGATGGATGGAGAAAGCGAAGTATAGGCCGGCGTGCCCGTCACGGCAAGTCGGAATCATTATAACCCGTTGTTTTTATTGAATTATCTAAAATGGCGCTGACTCTGCAAGTAAATGGCAAGGCCCGTGCGGTCGAGGCTGACGCGGAAACCCCGTTGCTCTACGCACTGCGCAACGACTTCGGGCTGCTCGGCACCCGTTACGGTTGCGGCGCGGGGCTGTGCGGCACATGCATGGTGATTGTTGACGGCCAGGCCGTGCAGTCGTGCGACGTGCCGGTGTCAGCGGTGGTGGGCAAGCAGATCACCACGATCGAGGCGCTGGGCACGGACCAAGCCCTGCATCCGCTGCAGCAGGCCTTCATCGCCGAGCAGGCGGCCCAATGCGGCTACTGCGCCAGCGGCATCCTGATGGCGGCGAAAGCGCTGCTCGATGCCAATCCCGATCCCGATGACGCCGCGATACGCGCCGCGCTGGAAGGCAACCTGTGCCGCTGCGGCACGCACGGCCGCATCCTGCGCGCGATCAAGCGCGCGGCCCGGGAAATGAGGGGAGAAAAATAATGGCCCAAGCCAAAGAAGCCGCCGCGCGCAAGCTGCCGGGCAGCCTTGAAACCAACCGCCGCCTCGAGCGCTGGCTATGCATCAACAGCGACGGCACCGTCACCGTGACGCCGGGCAAGGTCGAAATCGGCCAGGGCATATTGACCGCACTGGTGCAGATGGTGGCCGAAGAACTCGACATCGATGTCAACCGCATCCGCCTGGCACCCGCCACCACTGCGTTCAGTCCCGATGAAGGCATCACCTCCGGCAGCCGCTCGATCCAGGAAAGCGGACTGGCCTTGCGCCACGCCGCGGCCGAGGCGCGCAGCCTGCTGCTCGAACGCGCTGCGAAAAAACTCGGCGTCACCCTCGAAAGCCTGAGC
>JBFKCU010000171.1:0-6128 GCA_041620115.1 Burkholderiales bacterium
CTCAACGAAGTGCAGACCAAGTATGAAAAAAAGAACTGGTCGAGCGTGATCCTGTTCAACAACGCGCGCTGCCGCGCGCTGACGCCGGATTACGTGAACAGCGCTTCGGGCCTCGAACTGCACCAGTTCAAATGGCTGGGCGATGACGGTCTTATCGGTGAACTGCCGGCCCGTTGGAATCATCTGGTCGGATACAACGCGCCGAGCAGGGACGCTGCCCTGGTGCATTACACACTGGGCGGACCCTACTTCGATGAATACCGCGAATGCGAATATGCCAAAGAGTGGTTCGCCGAACGTGACGCGATGCTGTATGCCGGCGCCGCGCAACCGCGGTGATGGCGTGTTGCGGACTTGCCGTGCAGTCCGCGCGATGAACTGAGACAGAGGAAGCCGCAAAAAATGGCCACTTGGGAATCGATTTTCCCGACCCCGGTAATGCGATCGAATATCGGCAGGGATTTTACCGCCGAGGAATGGAAATTCTTCAAGCGCATGCAGGCGGCGCCGCACGCCAATGTCTCGAACATCCGCAGTGCCGACACCCGTGTCCTCGACGCGCCGGAGATGAAATCCCTGCGCTCGATCATTCAGGACCACATCAATCAATATGCCTGGAAAGCGATCTCGGCCGACCCCCGGTTCGAGTTCTACATTACGCAGTCGTGGACCAACTACACGCAAAAGGGCCAGTCGCACCACCGCCACATGCATACCAACAGCCTGATCAGCGGTTCACTGTATATCCAGGCGAAGAAGGACGTGGACGGCATCTGTTTTCACCGGGGCAGCGCGGCGCACGTGCAGATCCTGGTGTCGGACGACGATCTGAGCGAATACAACACGCCGGTGAAATGCTTTAGCGTCGGCGCGGGCGATCTGGTGCTGTTCCCGTCCAACCTGGTGCACAGCGTCGAGCAGGCCACCGGCGACCATACCCGCATCAGCCTGGCCTTCAATGCGTTTGTCAAAGGCGAGCTCGGGTCACCGGAGCGCCTGAACAGCCTCACGCTGTAGCAGGCTTACGTCATTGCCGGGATGACCGGATTCAGGTCGTATCGTTTCCGGCGAGGCGTTCAAACAACCGGCACCACTGCCGACCGATCACGTCAGCCGACAGGGTCCCGGCGATGCGAGACTGCCCGCGCCGGATGCGCGCCAGCGCTTCTCCGGGGTGCGCGACCACCCATTCGATCCCGGCCAGCAGATCGTCGCCCAGCCACGCCGCGTCGCTGAACGGCAGGTAGCTCGCCAGCGGGCTGGCCACCGGCAGCCGCCCCGCCTGCAGCGCTTCCGCCAGACGGTTCGACGACACGCCGGCCTTGAGCGGATCGTGCGGGTCACCGGGAATCAGCACCAGATCGCATTGCCGCAGCGCGATGCGGGTCGCCTCCTGCGACCACGGCGTAAACCGGACCTCGAGACGCGATCCCTGATGTGCATTGATCTGCGCCGCCGCGTCTTCGACGCCAAATCCCGGCGCGGTGACGATCGTCAGCCGGCAGCGCTGCCGCGCGCTGTAAGCGAACAGCGCCTCGATCACGGGGTCCAGGTACGGCAAATTGCTCTGGTGGCCGAACCACAGCAGTTTCAGCGTCGTGCCGGGCGAGAACTGCGGCGGCTGCGGCGCACCAAGAATCGCGTCCTCAATGACCTGTGGCGGTCGCGGCACATGCGGCGCCATCAGTTTCGCCATCAGCGCCGAATTGACGGTGACCGCATCACACAGCGGCAGTGCCTGTTCGTAAAAGCGCACAACCGCCGGTGATTTTTTTGCAAACGGATAGTCGCAGACATCCACGATCACCCGGCCGCCGGCTTCTCTTACCCTGGCAATGACCGCCAGCCAGGCAGCCGGATCCGCATCGGCGAGAAACTTGCCGACCACACCAACCTGCACCGCGGAAAAATCAGCCTGTGCCGCCGCAACTGCAGCGTCCGGCGCCAGCAGCCGGTTATGGTGCCCGGCACGCTGCCACGCCGTTGCAGCCACGCCGCTGCGCATGCGCACGCTGGCAACGTGTGACGACAGCAGCAGCGCCTCCGGCTGCATGTCGGCAGCCTGCTGCACGACGAACTCCGGCACCAGCCACAACGCATCCATGAATCAATCCTGATGGTAACGCGCCGGCGCAGCCGGTTCAGATGCCCAGTGCCTTCAACTGCTTTTCGGGGTAACGCGTACCGGCGGTGACGCCGGGCGGAAAGGCGGCGCCGAGCTGCGTCAATTCAGCCGCCGTCAATTTAAGATCCGCCGCGGCGCAGTTTTCTTCCAGATACTTGCGCCGTTTCGTCCCCGGGATCGGCACGATGTCGGTTCCCTGCGCCAGCAACCAGGCCAGCGCGACCTGCGCCGGCGTCACCTTGTGTGATCCGGCCACAGACTCCAGAATATTTAACAAGTTATTGTTTTTATTGATATTTTCAGGCTTGAACCGCGGGTGGTCGCGGCGCCGGTCCTTCTCGATCAAGGCGTCCACGCTCTTGATGGTGGCCGTCAGAAAGCCCCGGCCCAGCGGCGCGTAAGCCATGAAGCCTATGCCCAGTTCACGGCAGGCCGGCAGGATGTCCGTCTCGACGTCACGGCTCCACAGCGAATACTCGGTCTCCAGCGCCGCAATCGGATGCACTTTATGCGCACGACGGATGGTCTGGGCCCCGGCCTCCGACAGCGCAAGATGATGCACCTTGCCCTGCTCGACCAGTCGCTTCATCGCGCCGACGGTATCCTCGATGGGCACCGCCGGATCCACGCGGTGCAGGCCGTAGATGTCGATCACGTCTGTGCCCAGGCGCTTCAGGCTGCGCTCGCATGCGAGTTGCACGTAATCGGGATGTCCGCCCGAGAGCCCCTCGGGCACACCGCCGCCCAGGCCCACGTTGCCGAACTTGGTGGCGATCAGCACCTGATCGCGTCTGCCCTTGATCGCCTGCGCAATCAGCGACTCGTTGACACCGCTGCCGTACGCATCCGAAGTCACCAGCAGGTTGCAGCCGAGCTCGATCGCGCGGTGCATGGTCGCAATCGATTCCGGATCATCGGGCTCGCCGTAGCTGATCGACATGCCCATGCAACCCAAGCCGAGCGCCGGAACCTCCGGGCCGTTCCTGCCCAGTCTGCGTTTTTGCATTGCGTGCCCTCCGTGGTTTCCGGCAGCGCGCCGGTGAACTGCCGTGCCGGACGGCGCGCATTGCGCGCGCCGTCCGATGGTCAATCACTTACCGTAGGTGACCGTCAGGTCGCCGACGCCATCGACGTGGCCTTCCAGCTTGTCGCCGCGCTGCACCGGGCCGACACCGGCGGGCGTGCCCGACATGATGATGTCACCGGGACGCAGCGTGACCAGATTGGACAGATAGGCGATGGTTTCCGGCACATTCCAGATCAGCTCCGACAGATCACCCTTCTGCTTGACCTGCCCGTTGACCTTGAGCCAGATCGCGCCCTTGGCCGGATGACCGACCATGGCCACCGGCTTCAGCGCGGTGCAGGGCGCGGAGTTGTCAAAGGCCTTGCCCATTTCCCAGGGCCGGCCCATTTTCTTGGCCTCTCCCTGGATGTCGCGACGCGTCATGTCCAGGCCGACGCCGTACCCGAACACGTGGTCCAGCGCTTTGTCCACCGGGATGTTTGCACCACCCTTGCCGATGGCCACGATCATTTCGATTTCGTGGTGCAGATCCTTGGTGACCTGCGGATACGGAATGGTGATGCCGTTGGGCACGACGGCATCCGCGGGCTTCATGAAAAAAAACGGCGGCTCGCGATCCGGATCGTGGCCCATCTCGCGCGCGTGCTCGGCATAGTTGCGGCCCACGCAGTACACGCGGCCGACCGGAAACACCTTGTTGCTTTCAACGACCGGCAGCGTGGTGACACCGTCAAAATCAATTGCGTATTCCATCGTGCTTTTTCCTTTTGTTAAACGATTAGTGTTTGGATGAAAATATCTGCCCGAGCAGCCGGCGTAACAACCCCTGCGGTTTCGCAGCGGCGGGGGGCGCAACCACGGGATTGATGTCCTTGGCCGTGACGACGATCCAGAACCCCTGCTTCATCGGCCTGAACTCGGCCACGTTAAAGCGCTGCTTGAACCGCTCCAGCCACCATTCCGGCGGCTGCTGTATCAGGTGGGCATTGCGGCCGTCGGCCAGAACCTTGACCGCGGGGCCGGTGTGTACCGTAAAAACACCGTGGCCGATCGTAACGCGTTTCAGATCGTCGAGCACATTGTCGATCAGGTCCGGCTCGATGTGTTCGAGGACATCGATACAGGCAACGCAGGCGCAGGGCTGTGCGGGTGCGGCCCATTCCGGCCGGGCGGGATCGTAGTGATGTATGCGCGGCGGCTGCAGCATCAGCGAATTGAGTGTTTCGCCCAACCGCCCCTTGCCCGCGCCGTAATCCAGCAATTCGGTGGCACCGACGGCCTTGACCACCTCCGCAACAATCGGCGCGTAATGCACGGAGGCAACCCCGTAATTGGGGTTGCGGTGCAGTTCCTCCTGCATCTTGCGGTATTCTTCGGAAATCAGGGTATTCATAGGAGTCGGGAGCCGCCTGCCGTCGGGGGAACCCCGGAGTTTAAAGAACCCGGGCCCCTTGTTCAAATCGGAATGTCGTCCCCCGCAGACCTGTGGAAGCCTCAGCATCCCTCAGCGCGCTGTTTGCAAGCAGTTTTCTCGCCGCCACGCTGCTGCCGGGCGGCTCAGAAGCCGTATTGTTCGGCGTGCTGAAACTGCATCCCGATCAGCTCTGGGCCGCGCTGGCAGTCGCCACGCTGGGCAACACCCTCGGTGGCATGTCCTCTTACCTGATCGGCCGGCTGATTCCACCGACGAAGCCGCTGAAGGGCCTGGGTACCGTCCGGCGCTGGGGCAGTCCGGCCCTGCTGCTGTCATGGGTACCGTTGCTCGGTGATCCGTTGTGCGTGGCGGCCGGCTGGCTGCGTCTTAATGCGTGGTGGTCGGCATTTTTCATCGCCGTCGGAAAATTTCTGCGCTACTGGGTGATTGCAGTACTGACGGTGTAATCCCGCCGCTGCCGGCGTTGCGCTAATATCAGGCACTACTACCGCTTTGATGTTGCCGCGCGCAACGTGAGGCCAGCTCAGCTGCCCTATTTATTGTTTCTCACCCGTTCTTATCGCCCCATGACCGCACGCCTGCGAGAAATCCCCTACAACTACACTTCGTTTTCGGACCGCGAAGTCGTGATCCGGCTGCTGGGTGCGGCGCGCTGGGATCTGCTCAATGAACTGCGGGCGCAACGCCGCACCGGCCGGTCGGAAAAAATGCTGTACGAGGTTCTGGGCGACATGTGGGTGGTGAAGCGCAACCCGTACATCGAGGACGATCTGCTCGGCAACCGCAAACGGCGGCAGGCCCTGGTGGAGGGCATGCGCAGTCGTCTGGCCAGCATCGAGGCGCGTCGCGACACGCCCGATGACCGCGTCACCCGGCTGCTGGCGGCTGCGCGCACGGCCGTCGACGATTTCGAAGCCGAGTTTGAAGAAACGCTGGCGCTGCGGCGCCGTACGATGGCGCGCCTCGCGCGCACGACCCGGCGCGACAACGTGCAGTTTGACGGCCTTGCACGCGTCTCGCATGTCACCGATGCCACTGACTGGCGCGTCGAGTATCCGTTCGTTGTCGTCAATCCCGACACCGAGGAGGAAGTCGCGGCCATCGTTCGCGCCTGCATTGATCTCGGCCTGACCATCATTCCGCGCGGCGGCGGTACGGGATATACCGGCGGCGCGATTCCGCTGACGCGCCGTTCCGCGGTGATCAACACCGAAAAACTCGACGCTCTGGCGCCGATCGAGCGCGTCTCGCTGCCCGGCGTCGATCAAGCGGTGGCGGTCGTGCGCTGCGGCGCCGGCGTGGTCACGCGCCGCGCGATGGAGGCGGCCGACGCGGCGGGCCTCGTCTTTGCCTGCGATCCGACCTCCGCGGACGCCTCCTGCATCGGCGGCAATGTCGCGATGAACGCCGGCGGCAAGAAAGCCGTGCTTTGGGGCACCGCCGTGGACAATCTTGCGTCGTGGAAAATGGTGACGCCGGATGCGCAGTGGATGCTGGTCGAGCGCCTGGATCACAGCCTTGGCAAGATCCACGACCTCAAG
>JBFKCU010000172.1:0-6119 GCA_041620115.1 Burkholderiales bacterium
ACATCGGCCGGCAATGCCATCACCGCCTGCTGCTTCTCGCGGTCGTCCCCGACGGGATGAAAAGTCGCCCCGGGAAATGAGCGCACGAACAGCTTTTCCAGTCGCGGTTCACACTCGATATGGCAGTGTTTGGCGTCTTTGATCAGTTGCGGAAAGCAGGACGAATACATAATTTCGTCACCCAGGCCCTGTTCGCGCATCACGTGAAGCGTTCGGTCACGCAATGATGTGCCGTTCCAGCGGGGTACACAGCGCCGCATATCCTTGTTCCGGTCCAGGCGGAAGCGCTGCTCAAACCCCTGCCAGCCCTCGCGGTACTTGCCCCGCATCAGGTTGATCAATCCGATATGGAATTGCGCATCCGGATAATCAGGATCAAGTTTCAGTGCACGACGATAGGCCGCCATGGCCTCGTCCACCTTGCCCAGGCCGAAAAGCGCGGAGCCGAGAGTTACATATATCTGCGGCTTGTCGGCACGGTGCGTCAGGGTTTTCCGGCAGGCTTCCACGGCCCCCTGCATGTCGGTCATGCCGTACCGTGCAAATGCCAACAGACACAGCGTTTCGTAGTTTTCGCCGTTCTCCAGCACTGCGCGCTCGGCAAGTCGCAATGCCTCCGAGTACATGCCCAGCCGATCGAGCGCCGCAAACAGCTTGAGCATGATGTCGAATCGCTCCGGCGCGTACTCCTGCGCCATGGACAACTCTGCAAGCGCATCCTCGCGCCGGCCCATGCCCTCCAGAATCTCTACCAGCAGCAGGCGATATCGAACTTCTCGGGGTTGGCGTGCGATCGCGTCGCGGCAATGGCGTTCGGCAGCCTGATAATCCCCGGCTTTACGGAGCACTCCAGCCAGATCCGCCTGCGCCTCAGGCATTTCAGGATCAATCTCGACCGCGGTTCGCAGGAATTGTCCGGCTTCCTCCTGCCGATCGAGTTCCACCAGCGCGCGGCCGCACAGATGATTAGCATGGGCGCTCCGCGGCGTGCGTGCAAGCAGGGCCTTGCAGACCCTGATGACTTCGTCATGATCTTTGGCATTAAAAGCCGCCATCGCCGGCTCGAGCCCCGGCAATGCGTCACGTTCTCGCCGCGCACGCAATGCCTGCGCGGGCGCACGTAACAGGCCAACCAACAGGTTTTTCAGCATGATTTATTCACTGTCGCCGTAGTAGCACCGCTTTAACCCTGAACGCGGGAAAAGCGCGATTCGTTCATTCGCCGGAAAGCTGCGGCATCCACGGGACTACACGGATCTCGATTCAATTGGTATTGTTGTATTCTACACAGCATGTCCGGAAAAACGATCAACAAGGGATTACACATATGGGACTTTTCGGCTCCGTTTCGGGAAAACAAGTCGACGAATTCGCCGGCACCCTCGCCGCGGAAATCTTCCGGCTCCGGCCGCCCGAGGACAAAGTTGGCCCGGGAAATCCCGGCCTATCGCTCAAGAATCTGGAGCAGAAGGTGGACGCCTTATTCGAGAAAGCCACAGCCTTCCGCAAAGAACACAAGCTGGGCATATACAAGAAAGCACGTCTCGCCAACACATTCCGTTGGGAACTGAAAAACCGCGGCTACGACGACGGTTTTGTCGAGATGATCACCGAAAAGCTGGTTGTTGCCGTTTCCAAGAAAGACTGATTGTCGGTGACCGGATAGATTCCCGGTTATTGTTCCGGAGGTTTCTGATAGCCGGGAATCAGTGTCAGATCGACGGCGTCGATCTGGTCCGGATCCAGAAACTCATTGGCATACTTTTCGTAAATTTTTTCCCACATGAACACGTCGAACAGATCCGGGTCGACGTGGCCATTCAACTTGAACTTTCCGAGTATGGTCAGCGATTCGGTCAATGTCTTCCCTTTCTTGTAGGGCCGATCCTTCGCTGTCAGCGCTTCAAAAATGTCTGCAATGCCCATGCACCTGGCCTGCAAGGACATCTGGTCCCGTTTGAGTCCGCGCGGATAGCCTTTGCCGTCCATGCGCTCATGGTGGCCACCGGCGTATTCCGGCACGTTTTTCAGATGCCTCGGCCAGGGCAGGGATTCGAGCATCTGTATTGTGACCTCAATATGATGATTGATGACCTGCCGTTCCATCGCGGTCAACGTTCCGGCGCGTATGGTCAGGTTCTCAACCTCGTTCGGAGTCAGGAAATTCCCGATGCTGCCGTCGGGCCGACGCCACTGGTACTTGATTGCGATCTCCTTGACCCGCGCGATATCGTCATCATGCATTGCTTCGCCGCCGATGTTCGCCTTGCGCAGGAACTCGCGATCGCTTTCCACACCCTTGAGAAACGCCTCGGTTGAGGCTTCCGACTCGCCGCCCATCAGCATCGCCAGCCTGGCATCACGCTTGATGACCTCGAAACGCGTGTCAATCAGGTCGATCCGGTCATATATGGTCTGCAATTTGGTTGCTTTGTCGACGACATGGACCGGCGTGGTGACTTTGCCGCAGTCATGCAGCAAACCCGCAATCTTCAGCTCATAGCGATCCCGATCGCTCATCGTAAAGTCGCGCAGCGGTCCGATCTTGCAGTTGTTGACCGCTTCGGCAAGCATCATGGTCAGCATCGGCACCCGTTCGCAGTGCCCGCCGGTATACGGCGACTTGTCATCAATGGCTGCATTGATCATCTGGATGAAGGACTCGAACAGGCTTTCCAGATGGTTGATCAGAAGCCGGTTGGTCAGTGCGATCGCCGCCTGCGACGCCAGTGACTCTGCCAGCTGCTGGTCCTCCTCGGAAAACGGCACCACGTCGCCGCTGGCACGGCTTTTTGCATTGATCAACTGTAATACGCCGATGATTTCGTCCTCATGATTTTTCATCGGCACGGTCAGGAAAGACGTGGAGCGGTAGCCCGTCTTCTTGTCGAAATTCTTGGTGCCCGAGAAATCGAATCCGGCTTCGGTGTAGGCGTCAGCCACGTTCACTGAGCAGTCGTGATGCACAGCGTAGGCGGCAACCATGCTGTTGATGGGTTTGCCTTCCTTGTCGAGCAGATTGACCGGGTAAAAGGGAATGTCGACTCCGCTGGTGCCACCCATGGCGATTCCCAGTGTATCGTTGCGCATGATCTCGAAGCGCAGCGTCTGGTGGTCGGTCATACGGTAAAGCGTACCGCCGTCGGCATTGGTAATGGTCTTGGCGGCGATCAGGATCGCCTCGAGCAAGCGGTTGATGTCGCGCTCCTTGGACAGCGCGACACCGATGCGCAGCAGTTCGCCAAGCCGGTGTGTGAGTTCGCTTTGCGCCGGAGCGACTTCGGTTCTGTTCATCTGCGCATCAGCAACGCGGCAGGAGGACTGTTACTTGATACAAACCGCGCGCACCTGTTTCATGTCGGTGATACCCATCAGCACTTTTTCGATGCCATCCTGCTTCAGGGTGCGCATACCGTCATCCAGGGCGGTTGCGACCATTTCCGCAACGCGCGCATGTTCCTGGATATTCTTCTTCAGCGCATCGGTACCAACAAGCAATTCATGCAGGCCGACGCGGCCCTTGTAACCGCTGCCACCACACACTTCGCAGCCAACCGGATCATGAATAACCAGCTTGCCTTTATCGTCGCCGTAATTCTTGATCCAGTCCTCCAGCACCGCCGCCTCGGCGGCTTTTGCGTCCTTTTTCCAGCGCGCCGTATTCTTCAATTCCATCGAAAATTCAGCCATCAGGCTGTGAATTTCCTCCTCTGTTGCCACATGCGGCTTTTTGCATTTGCCGCACAGGCGCTTCGCCAGACGCTGTGCCAGGATGCCCAGCAACGCATCGGCAAAGTTGAACGGGTCCATGCCCATGTCCAGCAGGCGAATGATCGACTCCGGCGCGCTATTGGTATGCAATGTCGCAAACACCAGGTGACCCGTCAGCGAGGCTTCGATGCCCGTGCCGGCCGTTTCCTTGTCGCGCATCTCGCCAACCATGATGATATCGGGGTCCGCACGCAGGAACGCCTTCATCGCTACCGCAAACGTCATCCCGGCCTTGGGATTCATCTGAACCTGACGCAGCCCCTTTTGCGTAATCTCGACCGGATCTTCCGCCGTCCAGATCTTGGTGTCCGCAGTGTTCAGGTAACCCAGCACCGAATGCAGGGTCGTGGTCTTGCCGGATCCGGTAGGACCGCAGACAAAGAACAGGCCATATGGTTTGGACACCACCTCCTTGAGCGTCTCGAGGTTGTGATTGGTCAGGCCCAGTTTTTCCAGCGGAATCGGCTCGCCCGCAGCGAGTATCCGCATCACAATGTCTTCGACGCCACCGGCCGAAGGAATGGTTGCCACCCGCAATTCAATGTCCAGCGGCCCGAATTTCTTGAACTTGATCTTGCCGTCCTGCGGTTTGCGCCGCTCCGATATGTCCAGATCGCACATGATTTTCAACCGCGCAGCGAGCGCGCTGCGGTAAGCGGCCGGAACCTGAATGTACGGCATCAGCGAACCGTCGCGACGGAAGCGGACTTCAGTTTTCGCCTTGCCGGGATAGGGTTCGATGTGTATGTCCGAGGCACCCTGCTGGTATGCATCGATGATGATCTTGTTGACCAGTTTGACCAGTTCATTGTCCGACGCCGCCGAGGCAACATCATCGCCGGCGACGCTTTCGGTTTCCTCGTCGTCCAGCGTACCCAGCATGTCCTCGATGTTGCCTGAATCCTCCAGTCCCGTGACGCCACCGAACATCTGGTCCAGCGTGTTCGCGAATTCCTTGTTGGTGGTAACCCGATAGACGATCTTGCTCTTGGGATAAACATTGCTGACCATGCGCGATGCCTTCACCCGCTCCGGATCCGTGGTCACGACAATGATGCCCTCTTTGGTGTCCTCCAGAGGAATCCACTGATTGGTCTGGCAAAACTCGCGATTCATGTTGCGCATCAGATCCGGCGGCTTGATCCGGTCCTGCTTGAACGGCTCATAGGGCACGCCGAAATAACCGCTCAGTGCGTCACCCAGCGCCGGCAGCTTGACCTGGAATTCGTCGGTCAGCACGGTTTCGACATCCAGATTCTTGCGGCGGGCCGATCGTTGCGCAAGCTCCAGTTCCTCGCCCGAGATCACCGCATTAGTGACCAGACTGTCATACTTGCTGCGCACCTGCATCATCGGGCCCTGACGCTGCTTGAACGCAATGGCCAGAGTCTCCGTCAGCGAGACAACTCCCTCCTCCATCATGGCGGGGAATGGCTGCCCGCCCTTGTTGTTGATGATCTGAACGACACCGATCAGATCCTTGGTTTTCGCTTCGACCACGGGCGCCACCAGCATCTGCTTGGTGCGATAGCCGGTTTTCGAGTCCACCGCCTTGAGGAAATTCAACTGTGCGCTGTACGACTTCAGTTCGGCATCATCATAGACATCGCGGATGTTAACCACCCGCTTGTTGGACGCGACAAATCCGGCAATCGACTGTTCATTGATCGGCAGCTTGATGTCCTTGAACGAGTTCAGCCCCGTCTTGACCTTGGATATGATCGAGCCCTTGTCGTCACTGAGCATGTAAATCGTAAGACGGTCCGAATTGAACAGACTGCACAATTCCTGCGACAACTCGAGAATGATTTCGTCGATATTCTTGGTCGCATGAATTTTGTTGGTAACCGCCTGCAACTTCTGCTGAAAATTCAGCTTGTCAGCCAGATTGTCGGCGGGTACCGGCTTGCTCTGGAGTACGGTACTCATGATCACCTCTCTGTTTCAGTAACTGCGATACTACTGAACTGCCGGTGGACACGCGCCCCGCAGGGCTGCATCCGACTCAAAACCCGGGGCACTGGATTGTCGCGGCATCCGCCAGCGGCGCTGCGACGTCTGAGCCTTAATTTTCCCCAGCGCGAGTTCTGCTTTACCCAGACTGAAGTGTGTCACATAAACGTCCGGATCCGGTTGCAGTTTAGCCCGATCAGTGGCCGGGCCCCCACATCCACGTGTCATGGTGAAGACGAGTTCACGCATGGCATCTGAGCGCATAAATCCGCTGGCAACATAAGCCATTGATATTATTCATATATTCACCAACTCCGCCACCCTCTTTGTGGCGGCTTCGACCGGCACATTTCCATCCGGCAACAGCAGCAGTACACGCCAATCTCCACCATCGC
>JBFKCU010000173.1:0-6094 GCA_041620115.1 Burkholderiales bacterium
ATGCCGCGGCCGCCGCAGCCGCTGGTCAATGCAGCTTATGTCGGTCGCCGGGCACAACTGGAGGCGGCGCTAAGCTTGTTTTTGGGCAACAGCGTGCGTGATTTCCGCATGAGTGTGGGTGATCCGCAGGCGGTGATATCCGCACACGCAACGGCTGACGGCGCCGGCGAGTTACGCCTGAGCCTGAGTTCGCCTTTCGACGATGCCATGCTCGAAGGGTTTCGCTGGCCGCTGCATCCCCAGGATGACGTGGACGAGGTTGCGCGGGTATTCGCACGTGAGCTGGCGGACTGCCGCGTAACCGATGTGTGTTCGATTGCGCGCGTGCTGCCGGAACACACGGCGGATGGTTCCATGTTTGTCGGTCAACGCGGCATTCCGGAGTCGATGCCGGCACCGGATTCAAACCGGATCAACTGATCTTTCGATAAGCGGGAACCGTGAAATGAGAATGCAAATGAATCTGTCCAGGGCAATATCCCTACTGTCCTTGTACGGGTGGTCTGCCCTGGCGTACGCCGCGCAGCCCTATACGACGGACGATGCCGCGATTCTGGACAAAGGGACCTGCCAGTTTGAAATCGGCCGGCAGGTCAATCGCGGCAATCACGAGCTATGGCTGTTGCCGGCGTGCAATTTCACCGGCAATGTCGAGGTCACGCTGGGCAAGAGCCAGTTCAATGAAGCTGACAGCAGCCGCAGTCTGTACGTGCTTCAGGGCAAGGGCGTGTTTTCCCGGGACACGGATGCGCCGCATGCCTGGGGCTGGGTCGCAGGACTGCGCGGCCACCCGAGGACCGCCGAGGACAGGCGGCAATTGAGTGGTGTGTTCGGTTCGCTGCTTTATACCTACGAGGTTCATCGTGACCGGTTGTGGTTGCATGCCAACGTGGGCGCGCGCTCGGACCGGGACGACCGTCGCAACTCGACCACGTGGGGGGGCGCTGCCGAGTACCGGTTCACGCCACGTTTTGCGCTGATCGGCGAGGTTTTCGGTGACGACCGGACCCGTCCCCTGCATCAACTGGGGCTGCGTACCTCGATCATTCCGGACCGGCTGGAACTCGATGTGAGTTACGGCGCCGAGAACGGGCAGCGCAGCGGCACGCGGTGGTGGACCGTCGGTTTGCGCGTGTTGCAGGCCGGATTGTTTTGAGCGGGGCCCGTGCAGCGGCCGCGGCGCCTTATGCTGCGCTGACCCCGGAGACCTTGCTGGATGCCGTGGAATCCTGCGGGGTCCGCTGTGACGGGCGCCTGCAGGCGCTGAACAGTTACGAGAACCGCGTCTATCAAATCTGGCTGGAAGACGGCTCGGCCGTGGTGGCCAAGTTCTACCGGCCGCAGCGCTGGAGCGCGGCGGCGATACAGGAAGAACATGATTACGCGCTGGAACTCGCGGCACGCGAAATTCCGGTGGTAGCGCCGCTGGCGTTCGAGGGCCGCACCCGGCACGAACACGGTGGTTTCCAGTTTGCGCTTTATCCGCGGCGGGGCGGGCGCACGCCCGAATTTGAAGATGCAGATACCCTGCAATGGCTGGGCCGCTTCATCGCGCGCATACACGCCGTGGGCGCACTGCAACGCTTCGCCCATCGGCCGGTGCTCGATATCGACAGTTTCGGCCATGAGCCGGCGCAGTTCGTGCTCGACAGCGGTCTGGTGCCGGATGATCTGTACGAAGCCTATGCCAGCGTGGTCGCTGACGTGCTGGATCGCGTCGAGCGGCGCTGGGCCGCGGCGGGCAGGGTGCGCAGCCTGCGGTTACACGGTGACTGCCACGCGGGCAACATACTCTGGACCGATGCCGGGCCGCATTTTGTCGATCTGGACGATGCCCGCATGGGGCCTGCAGCGCAGGACCTGTGGATGTGCCTGTCTGGTGACCGCGCGGCGCAGCAGGTGCAACTGGCCGCGCTGCTCGAAGGCTATTGCGAGTTTTTCGATTTCGATCCGGCCGAGTTGATGCTGATCGAGGCCTTGCGCACGTTGCGCATCGTCCAGTATGCCGGCTGGCTGGCGCGGCGCTGGGATGATCCGGCTTTTCCGGCAAGTTTCCCGTTTTTCAGCACGCAGCGTTATTGGCAGGATCATGTCCTCGCGCTGCGCGAACAGGCGGCGGCGCTGGATGAGCCGCCGCTGCAATGGCAGCGTTGACCCAACGCTGGCATCAGAGGCGTAATTAATTATAACCTATTGATTTATAAAGAGTTTTACTAAAACAACGGCTGCGACAAGGTTTGCGGCCGGACCGGCGCTCAGGGCAGCCCGAGCGCATCCTTCGCATGGCGCAGCAACGCGTCGGGCTTGATCGGCTTATTCAGATACCCGGACGCGCCATACGCCAGCGCTGCAACGATGTCATCCCGTTCGGCGCGCGCGGTGACCACGATGATCGGTGTGTTCTTGAACTGCGGGTGTTCATGCAGTTTTCCCAGCACGTCCAGGCCGACGGCGTCGGGCAGGTCGACGTCCATGATGATCAGGTCGGGCGGCGACTTGCCGAGGGCCGTGGCGATCTCGGACTTGCGGCCGGCGCCACGGACGTCGAAGCCGGCCTGCATGAAGGTGCGCGCGGCGGCCAGCGCTTCTGCCTCGTGGCCATCGATGATCAACACCACATGTTTGCCACTGCTATTACGCGGCGCAATCGGCTTGCCGGGGCGGTTCAGTATGCTGATCTCGTAGCCGGCTTTGAGTCGCCGTGCGCCCGATATCGTGCCTTCAGCCTGCCTGCGCTGTTGCAGTGTCGGCTCCTTCGGGCGCCCGCTGAGAAAGTTTTCCAGATCCTCGGTTGCCGCTGACCCGGACGGGACGGTGGCTTCCTGCGTCCCGCTGAAATCGAGGTCGTCAGCGGCTTCCGCCTTGGATTTGGTCGCGGCTTTAATTGTTTCAATGTAGCCGTCGGCTGCGAGTTGCGCGAGTGCGGCACTGATATTTCCGGCACGCGGAAACCTGGCCCTCAAGTCTTCCGCAGACGCCCGCGCGCCAACCGCGGCCAGCAATCCTTTCAGGCCCGGCTTCAATGTGCCCGCTTTGGCAGCGACTTCGGCTTTTCCTTTGGCGGTGGTGCGATACGCGTTTTGTTCACTCATTACATGCTTTCAGAGAAACAGTTTAGACAATCAGATCGGCGACATGATCGGCGATGGCGAGTGATGACGTCAATCCGGGAGATTCGATAGCGGACCGATTGGGTGGTCCGGGGACGCTGTGATCGCTCGGGCCGGGAAACGTGAAATCCTGCACAGCCTCACCCGCGCCGGTGATGCAAGGCCGGATAAGAGTATAGCCGGGCTGCGCCGTGCATCAGTCAAATTGCTGGCACGGGCCCTCATGATGGCGCAGTCAATCTGTTCCCCCATGGTTGGTCAGAGTAGGGATATCAGCAGCAAATCATCGAGTGTACTTTAAATCCCCGCTGCATCGTACACTGCGGGGCATGAATGCATGGAATTACCAACTCCTGAAGCGGGCCCCCATGCTGGCGTCGTTGCGGACCGTGGTGTCGCGGCTTGCGCATGGCGATTGGCCCGATGTCGCAGTGTTGCAGGATCTGCTGGTGCATGCGGATGTGCGTAACGCGTCGGCTTTGCCGCTGCAACTGGTGCCGATGACTGCGGGTGGGGATCCGTACGAGATTCGCCTGTACGCACGGGGCGAACTGGCGTTTCGCCCGAACAATTGGCACGACTTGTTCAACGTCCTGTCGTGGCTGCTGTTTCCGCATGCGAAGGCGGCGCTGAATGCCCGGCACCACGCCGAGTTTGCGCATCCGCCTGCGGCCGGCGGCAGAGGGCCGGTGCGCGATGCGCTGACGCTGTTCGATGAAGACGGGGTGGTTGTCATTGCGGCGGACCCGGCATTGTTGACGATGATCCGCAATTTTCAGTGGAAGCCCCTGTTTTGGGAGCATCGGTCTGCAGTGACCGGACGGATGTGCTTTCTGCCCTTCGGCCACGCCTTGTGCGAGAAGGCGCTGGCGCCCTATCGGGGTATGACCGGACGAGGTCTGCTGCTGCAGGTGGACCCTGCGTTTTTCGACCTGGGGCCTGAAGAGCAGTTACGCTCCGTCGATGAAAGTGTGGCGCAGCGGATTGCCGATGTGGCGGCATTCGCCGGGACAGGTGATCTGGCGCCGGTGCCGGTCCTCGGTGTTCCCGGCTGGTGCGAAAGCAACGCGTGTGCGGAATATTATGACGACCAGACCTATTTCCGACCGGGGCGCGTGCGGCGCACGTCGGCCGCCCGGCCATCAGCGGCAAGCGGGTCGGGAAGCGGCGAATGATTGGTTTATTGCAAAGGGTCAGCGCTGCGGACGTCACGGTCGACGGCGCGAGCGTCGGGACCATTGGCTGCGGCCTGCTGGTGCTGCTGGGTGTCGAGGCGGACGACACGCCGGCCATGGCAGACCGCCTGCTCGAGCGTCTGCTGAATTATCGCGTGTTTGCCGATGGCGCCGGCAAAATGAACCTGTCGCTGCGTGACGTCGGCGGTGGCCTGCTGCTGGTGCCACAGTTCACGCTGGCGGCTGACACCCGAAAGGGCCTGCGGCCGGGCTTTTCCACGGCGGCGGCGCCGGACAAGGGCAGGGCGCTGTTCGAGCACATCGTGGCACAGGCCATGCGCGCTCACCCGCGTGTCGCGCACGGCGTGTTCGGCGCTGACATGAAAGTCACGCTAACGAACGACGGACCGGTGACTTTCTGGTTGCAGGTCCGATCCGGGCATTGAGCCGGGATTTGTCAGCGGGTTCTTCAGCGGGCTTTGATTTTTGCAGTTGGGGTTTAAAAATTTCAATAAAAACAATTGCTTGTGTTTTAATGCGTGTATCCTGCGCATCTTGAACTTGTGCCGATCGCCCCTATCTAATGGCCGGTGTTTGATTAAACCCGTTACAACCTATCGAGGTTATTAAAAAACTATGAAACGCGTTTTTCTGCTGATCGTTACCAACTTCGCCATTCTGGCGGTGCTGAGCGTGACCATGCAGTTGCTGGGCATCGACAGCGCGCTCGAAACTGAAACCGGTCTGAACCTGCAGGGGCTGCTGGTATTCGCTGCGCTCTTTGGTTTTGGCGGTGCGTTCATATCACTGTTTATCTCGAAATGGATGGCAAAAAGTGCGACCGGCGCACATGTCATCGAGGTGCCGTCGAACACGACCGAGCGCTGGCTGCTGGATACCGTCAAGCGCCAGGCGGACCGTGCCGGCATCGGCATGCCGGAAGTGGCGATCTACGACGCCCCCGACGTGAATGCATTTGCAACCGGCTGGAACCGCAACAATGCCCTGGTGGCGGTGAGCACGGGGCTGCTGAACAACATGTCGCAGGATGAGGCGGAAGCCGTGCTCGGCCATGAAGTCAGCCATGTCGCGAACGGTGACATGGTGACGCTGACGTTGATCCAGGGCGTGCTCAACACCTTCGTGATTTTCCTGTCGCGCGTGATCGGTTTCTTTGTCGATCGTGTATTGCTGAAGAATGAGCGCGGCCAGGGTCCGGGATTCTGGATTGCGACGATCGTCGCCCAGCTCGTACTGGGTGTACTGGCCAGCATCGTGGTTGCATGGTTCAGCCGTCAGCGGGAGTTCCGCGCGGATGCGGGCGGCGCTGAGCTTGCCGGGCGCCAGAAAATGATCTCGGCGCTGGAACGGTTGAAAATGAATCACGAGCAGTCGGCATTGCCGGCGCAGATGTCGGCCTTCGGCATCTCCGGCGGTGGCGGGCTGATGGCGCTGTTCATGTCGCATCCGCCGCTGGATGTGCGGATCGCGGCGTTGCGCAATCCTGCTGCGAGGCAATAAGCGCGGGACAAGGCCGGGCGCGCCCCAAATCAAATGGGCCGGGTCCGGCCGGGCCGGTGCGGGTCCTGTGTCGAGGGGCTAGGGGCGCAGCACCGGATCGCGCACCGCGCCGGCGACGTTGAGGCTGCCGCGTGCGACGACCAGGCCCTTGGAGCCCAGCTCGGCATTGATGCGGCCGGACAGTGCGCTATCGCTGCCGACGGCGATTGAGCCGCTCGCATTCAGCGGGCCCGACGTCAACCGCAGTTGCTTGTAGTTGTATCGGTCGCCGTTGGCACTGAGAACCCC
>JBFKCU010000174.1:0-6091 GCA_041620115.1 Burkholderiales bacterium
ATTCGTGCGCATTCGAACTGATGGCGATCCCGACCGACATCGTCACCGCATCCAGCGTTTCATCCTTATAGCTCAGCCGCAATGCCGCGATGGCGGCGCGCAGCGCCTCGGCGCGCTCCCGGGCGATCTGCTCGGTCGCATCGGGCAACACAATGACGAACTCCTCGCCGCCGTGGCGCGCGACGATGTCTGATCCCCGCACCACCTTGCGCAATTCACGAGCGACACTGATCAGCACCAGATCGCCGGCGTCATGTCCCCAGCGGTCGTTGAATTTCTTGAAGTGATCGATATCCATCATCATCACGGCCAGCGACGCCTGCTTGCGGCGGGCGCGAATCAGCTCCACGTCCAGCGCATCCCACAGATGGCGCCGGTTGGGCAAACCGGTCAATTCATCCGTGCTCGCCTGCTCATTGAGTTTCCGCAGCGCCCGCTTGAGTTGATCATCACGCACCTGCAGCTCCTCCACCATGCTGTCCAGAGCATGGCCGAGTCGCGTCATCTCTTCGCGCCCCTCGCCAAATCCGGTGCGCGCGCTGAAATCCCCCTTGCGCACCCTCTCCGCCACCCCGAGCAATACGCGAAACCTCCGCATAACCAGCATTTCCGTGCCGACCCAGGCTACCACGATCATCAGGATGATCATCAGCATCGCGCCGAGAATCGTACGTCGCAATGTCCGGTTGAGCTCCTCGTAAATCAGCGCTTCCGGCGAGCTGACGATCACCCGCAGCGGCGCAATTCCGTCGGGATTTTCCCCCACACCCTCGACGGCATAAATGCGCTTCACGCCGGCAGGATCATCGGCGAAGAACAGACCCCGGGGCTGGCTCAGTATTTTCTGCAGTACCTGCGTGTCCGGGAATTTTTCGCCGACCTGCGCGCCTGCACCCGGAGACTGCGTCAGCACGATGCCATTGCGGTCGACGACCGTCACGACCCCGCCCAGACGCTGCCAGGCTTCGGTTTCCCGGGAAACCCGCGACTCGACAATGGCCGCGAGGTCCAGGCTGACAAAAAGCACCGCCTTCAGCGTGTTGCCGGCATCGACCGCCGGATAGCCGAAGTTGATGCTTTGCCGCCGGGTCAGGCGTCCGACCTGGTACTCGCCGATGACGAACTTGCCGCTGGCCGCGGCCTGCCGGAAATAGAGCCTGTCGCTGACGTCGACCGGCACATCCGATTCCTGCGGAAACGATGCGCAGTAAAGTTTGCCGTCCGGCAACACCAATCCGACCGAGAAATACTGCCCCTGCTCCAGAATCAGGCGTCTCAGATAGGCTTGGCATTCCTTGCGGCCGGACAGCAGGTGATCGATGTTCCCGGCGGTCGCAAACAGCAGTTGGCGCGCACCCTCGATGACCAGTGCCGGGCGCTTCGCCGTCAGCTCGGCAATCAGGCGCAAACGGGTGCGTTCATCGAGTTCCGCGTCGCTGCGATGCGTGTATTCACCGTACACCGCCAGCCCCAGCACCGGCAGCGTGGAGGCAAGCACCACCAGTATGATCCGCAGACGTGCGTTGAGATTCTTCAGCAAGGGGTTGTCCGGATACGTGTTCGCCCGCTGTCCAGACTATCAGCCGCTACCGGTAGCGTCCACCGCCGGACCGGGCGGAACCGCTCAGCGCGGATCTATCGGTGTCAGCCGGGCCAGGTTGAGCAGGCCTTCGAGGTAGGCCGCGTGGGAAAACAAGGCGGCCTCACCGCGCGGCTTGCCGATGACCTGCAGGCCGACGGGCAGACCTGCCTTGGTAAATCCGCCGGGCAGCGCCATCACCGGGCAGGCCGTCATGGTCACCGCATAGGTCAGTACCAGCCAGCCCATGTAGCCTTCAAACGCGACGCCATCCCAACGCTCGACGAAACGCCGGTTGACGTCGAACGGCGGACACAGGGTCGCCGGACAGATCAGCACATCATAGTCATCGAAAAAGGCCGCGGCGCGGCGAATGATTTCACCCTGCGCGACTTCGGCGGCCACGACGTCGGTCAGTTTCAAACCCAACCCGAACTCGATATTTTCGACCACTTCAGGTTTCAGCACATCGCGGTACTGCGCCAGCAACGGTGCGACGCGCGCAATGTAGACCGCACCGCGCAGGGTCAGGAAATGCCTGCCGGCATCGGACAGGTCGGGATGCGCCTCCTCCACAAGCACACCGTCAGCCGCAAGTTTGTCCGCCACCGCAGTGACGGCGGCGCGGATTTCACGATCCACCACCGGTGCCACACCCAGGTCGGCACTGACCGCCACGCGCAATGGTTTGGCCGACCGCGCCGCAGCCTGCGCAAACGAGGGCAAGGGTTCGCGCGACGACAGCGGATCACGCGCATCAAATCCGGCCTCCGCATCAAACATCAGCGCCACATCGGCCACCGTGCGTGCCATCGGACCTTCGACCGACAGCGGATTGAACGGCTGCTTCTGGATGCGCGCCACCATGCCCGGACTCGGCCGCAGGCCGCTGACCGAACAGAAGGCCGCGGGTGTGCGGATACTGCCGCCGAAGTCATTGCCGGTGGCCAGCCACACCTGGCCGGCGGCCAGCGCCGCCGCACTGCCGCCCGAAGAACCGCTGGCACTCATGCGCACATCCCAGGGATTGCGCGTCGCACCGAACACGTCATTGAAGGTGTTGCCGCCCGCGGCGAACTCCGGCAGATTAGTCTTGCCGATGACGATCGCACCGTGCGCCTCCAGCCGTTGCACCACCGGATCGGACGCCGGCGACACCAGATGCTCATGCACGCGCGATCCCGAAGTGCAGCGCACACCCTCGACATGCGTGTTGTCCTTGACCGCAATCGGCAGGCCGTGCAGGAACGCCGCGGGACGGTCCGCACGCGACGAACGCATCAATTGTTTTGCCTGCACCCGCGCACGGTCAAAGCACCGCGTGACCATCGCATTGATCTGCGGATTGGTGGCAGCGATGCGCGCTTCGGCGGCATCGATCAACTCGAGCGGAGACACTGCGCCACTTTTGAGCCGCGCCACGGCCTCGGTCGCAGTCCATTTTATGAATTCGTGCATGTTCTCCCCGGATGCCGCAGTGTCGCCTGTAATACGCCGCAGTATAACGACCCGGGCTGCAGTCAGAACCGGCGCGGACATGATAGGCTTTCGGTCCCCGCTTCAGACGACAAAAAACTCCAGGACTTCCCATGACGGCCAAATCCGCCACCCGCCCGCTGCTGCAGACCGGCGCGCAGATCCTCGTTGATTCGCTGATCACCCACGGCTCCAGGCTCGCATTCGGCGTGCCCGGTGAATCGTTCCTGTCGGTGCTCGATGCCATGCTCGACGTCGAGGACCAGTTCAAATTCGTGATCTGCCGCCAGGAGGGCGGCGCGGCGAACATGGCCGACGCCTACGGCAAGCTGACCGGCGAGCCCGGCCTGTGCTTTGTCACGCGCGGTCCGGGTGCCAGCAACGCCGCAGTCGGACTGCACACCGCGTTCCAGGACTCAACGCCGATGATCCTGTTCATCGGCCAGATCCACAGCCGCTACGCCGAGCGCGAGTCGTTCCAGGAAGTCGACTACCGGCGCATGTTCGGCCAGATGGCGAAATGGGTCGCAAGCATCGACCACGCCGACCGCGTGCAGGAAATGGTCAGCCACGCCTTTCACCTCGCCACCTCGGGCCGCCCGGGGCCGGTGGTGCTGGCACTGCCGGAGGACATGCAGGACGAAGAAGTTGCAGTGAAGACCGTTGCGCGCTACCAGCGCGTCGCCGCACATCCGGGCGATGCCGACATGCACCGGCTGCGCGACCTGCTGTCGAAAGCCAAGAAACCGCTGGTCATCCTGGGACAGGCCGGCTGGAACAAGAAGGGCTGCGAGGATTTTCTCGCCTTTGCCACCGCCTTCGATCTGCCGGTGGCATGCTCGTATCGGGCGCAGGACATGATCGACAATCGCGACCGCCATTATGTCGGCGACGTAGCCGTGGGGCTGAACCCGGCGCTGGCCAAGCGCATCAGCGAGTCCGACCTGCTGATCGCGGTCGGCTCGCGCCTGGGGGAATGGAGCACGGTCAACTACACGCTGCTCGACATCCCGCGCCCGAAGCAACCCTTTGTGCACATCTATCCCGGCGCCGAGGAACTCGGTCGCGTCTACCAGGCCGACCTGCTGATCAACGCCGGCATGCCGGAATTCGCCGCCGCCGCAAGGAAATTGCCGCCGTTGAAGCCCGCATGGAGTGAATGGACCCAGGCCGCGCGCGCCGATCTTGAGGCGTGGCAGCAGCCGGTCAAGGTGCCGGGCGCGGTCAACATGAGCGAAATCGTCAACTGGCTCAACAAGCGGCTGCCGCCTGAATCCATACTCACCAACGGCGCCGGTAACTTCTCGCTGTGGGTGCATCGCTTCTACCGCTACGGCGGTTTCCGCACCCAGCTCGGCCCCACCAGCGGCGCCATGGGCTATGGTGTGCCGTCGGGCGTGGGCGCCAAACTGGTGTATCCGAAACGGCCGGTACTCGCCTTTGCCGGCGACGGCGATTTTCTGATGACCGGACAGGAGCTCGCCACGGCGGCGCAGTACGACGCGCGCGTGATTTTCATCGTCGTCAACAATGGCATGTACGGCACCATCCGCATGCACCAGGAGCGCCACTTCCCCGCCCGGGTCAGCGGCACCACCTTGCAAAACCCTGATTTCGCTGCACTGGCACGCGCCTACGGTCTGCACGGCGAGACCGTCAAAGCCACCGCCGAATTCGAAGCTGCATTCGAGCGCTGCTGGAGCGCGAAAACCGCTTCACTGATCGAAGTGCGCGTCGATCCGGACGCCATCTCGCCGCGCGCATCGCTGTCGTCGATCCGCGCCGAAGCCAAGAAGAACAAAAAACAATAGCCACAGAGGACACAGAGCCCACAGAGAACCCCGGCATGGATGACGTGACCGAGAAAATTATCGGTGCAGCCATCGAGGTTCATCGCGTGCTCGGGCCTGGGCTGCTCGAATCAATTTATGAAGAAGCCCTATGCCACGAATTTGATTTGCGTGGAATTTTGTATAGAAGACAAGTAGCCATTGACATCGAATACAAGGGAAAGCAGATTTCAGGTTAACGGATGGATTTGATTGTCGACAATAGCGTCGTTCTTGAACTCAAATCAGCAAAAAACCTGTCCGAACTGGCATCAGCTCAGCCCCTGTCATATTTGCGTGCGACCGGCCTCAAGCGCGCGTTGCTCATCAATTGTGGAAACACGCGATTGGTCGACGGAATCAAACGATTCTCTCTGTGAACTCTGTGCCCTCTGTGGCGAAAGGTTTTTGAATGGTGCATTTTCTAAATGAGGCCGACGTCGGCCAACTGCTGACCATGGACATCGCGCTGACGCAGGTCGAACGCGCCATGAAAGATCGCGCGCTGGGCAAGGCTATCGACGTGCCACGCCAGCGCATCCAGACCACCTCGGGCATCCAGCACGTGCTGCAGGCTTGTGCGCCGGAGCTGGGCTACATCGGTTTCAAATACTATTACACGCCGCCGGGCAAACGCGGCGTCTCCTGTGTGCATCTCATCAACATGCAGACCGGCAAGCTCGAAGCCATCGTCGAATCGGTATTGCTCGGCATGATCCGCACCGGCGCGGCCAGCGGCGTGGCATCGAAACACCTGGCCAACCCCGGCGCCACCGTGCTGGCGCAGCTCGGCGCCGGCTATCAGGGCATGGGTCAGCTGGAAGCCGTGGTGAAAGCGCTGAACATCCGCGAAGCCCGCGTCTATGCCCGCACGCGCGACAAGCTCGAAGCCTGGTGCAAGAAAATGGCGGACCAGCTCGGCATCCCGGTCATCCCGGCGGCGTCGGGCGCGGAAGCGATCAAAGGCGCACAGGTGGTCAACATCATGACCAAATCGGCCACACCGGTCATCGACGGTGACTGGCTGCAGCCCGGCCAGCATGTCAACGCCGCGGGCTCGAATGCGCTGTCGCGGCAGGAAATTGATGCGAAAACCGTTGCACGCGCCGCCCTGATCACCGTCGATTCACGCGGCACCGCGCGCAATGAATGCGGTGACCTGGTTGCAGCCGCAGAAACCGGGCGCATCCAATGGGACACGCTGACC
>JBFKCU010000175.1:0-6053 GCA_041620115.1 Burkholderiales bacterium
AGGACCAGGGGCTGCTCGATGGACCCAGCGCGCCGCTGCTCGCCGTCAATGGCAAGCGCGATGATCAGGCGCCGATCGAAGACGTATACCTGCTGCTGGAGCACGGTCACCCCAAGTCCGCGCGGGTGTATCCCGAAGGCGGGCACATGGGGCGCACGCCCAGCATGAAGGACTCAGTCATTGCGGATGGCATCGCCGGGTGGCTGCGCGGCACGCTGGCGGGCTAGACGGCGCAAGGGCGGTATCGGCAAGCGCCGCGCTTTCGGTGCCGGTCCGGCGTAATCATCAAATAAAACAATTACTTGCGATTTTTCATGGTTGCCCGCCTCCGGGGCGCCGTGTATGCTGAATTCCATACCGTGGGTTGCCGATTGTCTTGTTTTTTTGCGGCGGCGCGTGATGTATTGCGTCGCGCGGAGGTGTGGTGATGGCTGTGCTGATGACAATTCTGGCCGCGATCGTGGTTGCCTGGATCCTGGCCTATCACCGCATGCCGGCGGTCGTATGGGCGGCCGCGTTTGCCGCGCTGCTGTTCGTTTTCGGCATTGCCGGATGGTGGTCTGCGGGCTGGCTGGCCATCGGCTGGCTGATGCTGATCGTCGTCCCCGCGTTTACCATCCCGTCGCCGCTGCGGCGAAATATCATCAGCACGCGCCTGCTGAACCTGTTCCGTCGCATCCTGCCCGCAGTTTCGCAGACCGAGCAGGAGGCACTTGAAGCAGGCACGGTGTGGTGGGATGGGGAACTCTTCAGCGGCAATCCGGACTGGAAAAAACTGCTGGCCTATCCCAAGCCGACGCTGAGCGCGGAGGAGCAGGCGTTCATCGACGGGCCGCTGCGCGAACTGTGCGAGATGCTCAGCGACTGGGAGGTCACTTATGAAATGACCGACATGCCGCCGCATGTCTGGCAGTTCATCAAGGACCATGGTTTTCTCGGCATGATCATCCCGAAAGAATATGGCGGCAAGGGTTTCTCCGCGCTGGCGCATTCGCAGATCGTGATGCAGCTGAGCACCCGCAGCGGTACCGCCGCGGTTTCGGTCATGGTGCCCAACTCGCTGGGGCCTGCCGAACTGCTGCTGCACTACGGGACCAAGGCGCAGAAGGATCATTACCTGCCGCGGCTGGCCAAGGGACTTGAAGTGCCCTGTTTTGCGCTGACCAGCCCCGAGGCGGGATCGGATGCCGGCGGCATTCCGGATTTCGGCGTGGTCTGCAAGGGCGAATGGCAGGGCAAGTCCGATGTGCTGGGCATCCGTCTGACCTGGGAGAAGCGCTACATCACGCTGGGTCCGATTGCGACGCTGCTCGGACTGGCGTTCCGGCTCTACGATCCGGAGCACCTGCTTGGCGACAAGGACGATATCGGCATTACCCTCGGGCTGGTGCCCACCGATACGCCGGGCGTGCACATCGGGCGCCGTCACCGTGCGATGACCGCGACGTTCATGAACGGGCCGAACTGGGGCAAGGACGTGTTCATTCCCATGGACTACATCATCGGCGGCGTGGAACAGGTCGGGCAGGGCTGGAAAATGCTGATGAACTGCCTCGCGGCGGGCCGTTCGATTTCGCTGCCGGCCAACGGGGTCGGTATTGCGAAGCTGTCCACGCTGACCACGGGCGCGTACGGCCGCGTGCGCCGGCAGTTCAAGCTCTCCATCGGCCGCTTCGAAGGGGTGGAAGAGGCGATGGCGCGCATCGCGGGCAATGTCTATGTCATGGATGCGGCGCGCGTGATGACCGCGGGAGCAATCGACCTCGGGGAAAAACCCTCGGTGATTTCCGCGATCGTCAAGTACCACCTGACCGAGCGCGGACGCCAGGTGGTCACCGACGCCATGGATGTGCACGGCGGCAAGGGCATCTGCATGGGGCCCAGCAATTACCTCGCGAGTGCCTATATGCAGGCGCCGATCGCAATCACGGTCGAGGGCGCCAACATCCTGACGCGGACCATGATCATCTTCGGGCAGGGCGCGATCCGCGGCCATCCCTGGGTGCTGAAGGAGATCGAGGCGACGCGCGAGCAGAATCCGCGCAAGGCGCTGCGCGATTTCGACGCCGCATTTTTCGGGCATGTCGCGTTCACGATGTCGAATGTCGCGCGCGTGCTGTGGATGGGCTTTACCGGGGCGCGGCTGACGCCGGTGCCCGGCGCGCCGGAACTGCGTCGTTATTACCAGCAGTTCACGCGGCTTTCGAGCGGGTTTGCACTGACTGCGGACATGGCCATGTTCCTGTGCGGCGGCACACTCAAACGGCGCGAGCGCCTGTCCGCGCGCCTGGGTGACGTGTTGAGCCAGCTGTATCTGGCGTCGGCGGTGCTCAAGCGTTATGAGGACGATGGCCGGCCGGAGGAAGACCTGCCGCTGGTGCGCTGGGGGCTGCTCGACTGCCTGAACCGGATCGAGGAATCGTTCTATTCGATATTCGAGAATCTGCCGTGGCCCGTAGTCGCCTGGCTGTTGCGGGGACTGATTTTTCCGTTGGTCATGCCTTATGGTCGCGAGTTCGCGCCGCCGCGTGACCCGCTGGGTCACGAGGTGGTCGGGCTGATGATGCAGCCGGGGCCGTCGCGTGAACGGTTGGCGCGCGGCGTATTCGTGTCCAGCGATGAGAATGACCCGGTTTGCACGCTGGAACTCGCGCTGGCGGCCGTTATTGCTGCCGAGCCGGTGGAGGCGAAACTGCGCCAGGCGCAGCAGGCGGGCAAGATCGCGCGACGCTACGCCGACCAGATTGCAGCCGAAGGTCTGAAGAACGGCGTGATTACGCAGGCAGAGTTCGACCTGCTCAAGCGCGCCGCCGAACTGCGGCGGCGGGTGATCATGGTCGACGATTTTCCCCGTGACTTCGGCAAGTCGGAACTGTACCAGACGACGCAGCCCGTAACTTTCGAAGCCTTGGCGCGCAAGTCATGAGCGACAGCCTGCTCTACGCTGTCAGCGACGGCGTAGCGACGATCACCTTCAACCGCCCTGCGGTGATGAACGCACTGGACGCGGACATGATCCGCGCATTCCGTGTGGTCAGCGAGCGTGCAGGGAACGATACCGCGGCGAAAGTGGTCGTGTTGCGCGGCGCTGGCCCGGCGTTTGTCGCCGGCGGTGATGTCGCCGCGTTTCATCGTGACCTTGCGAAGATGCCCGCACTGGTGCCGGCGCTGGCGGGAGAATTGCACGGCGGGGTGCTGGCACTGCGGCGTGCGCCGAAACCGGTGCTGGCCGCCGTACACGGGGCCGTAGCCGGCGCCGGACTGAGCATCATGCTGGGCTGCGACCTCGTGCTGGCTGCCGCCGGCACGCAGTTTTCCATGGCGTACAGCCGTATCGGCACCAGCCCGGACGGGGGCGCGACCTGGTTCCTGCCGCGACTGGCCGGTTACCAGCGCGCCATGGAATTGTTGCTGCTGGCCGATACCGTGGATGCCGATGCAATGCACCGGCTGGGTGTCGTCAACCGGGTCGTTGCAGCAGATCAGTTGGCCGCGGAAACGGCCGCGTTGGCGCAACGCCTCGCTGCCGGACCGGCACGGGCCTATGCCGAAACCAAGGCGCTGGTGAACCGTTCGCTGCACGGCGGCCTGGACGCACAGCTGGAGGCTGAGGCTCTGGCGTTTGCGCGCTGTACGGCGTCGGCGGATTTTGCCGAAGGCGTGACTGCGTTCGTCGAAAAACGCAAAGCCGCATTCAACGGAGGTCAGGCATGAGCGCACTGAAGGGAAAAACCATCTTCATCACCGGCGCCAGCCGCGGCATCGGGCGCGCGATCGCGCTGCGCTGTGCCCGCGACGGCGCCAACATTGTCGTCACCGCGAAGACTGCAGAACCGCATCCCAAGCTTCCCGGTACCATCCACGAGGTCGCAGGCGAGGTGGAGGCGGCCGGCGGCAAGGCGCTGGCGATCCAGCTCGACGTGCGTGATGAGGCGGCGATCGCTGCTGCAGCGCAACAGGCAGCGGCGCACTTCGGCGGCATCGACGTGCTGGTCAATAACGCCAGCGCCATCCAGTTGACCGGTACGCTGGAGACACCGGCACGGCGCTTTGACCTGATGTTCGGCGTCAATGTGCGCGGCACTTTTCTCTGCTCTCAGGCCTGCGTCCCGTTTCTGCTCAAGGCGAAGAATCCGCACATCCTCAACCTCGCGCCGCCGCTGAACATGAAATCGAAATGGTTTCAGGGGCATGTGGCCTACACCATGGCCAAGTACGGCATGAGTATGTGCACGTTGGGGATGGCAGAGGAGTTTCGCGCGCAGGGGGTCGCAGTGAATTCGCTTTGGCCCCGGACTACCATTGCCACTGCGGCGATTGCAGTGAATTTTCCGGAGGCCATACTTAAAGCCAGCCGCAAACCGGATATCATGGCTGACGCGGCCTATGCGATTTTCACGCGCGACAGCCGCGCGGCTACCGGCAATTTCTATATCGACGAAACGGTGCTGCAGGAGGAGGGCGTTACGGATTTTGATGGTTACGCAGTCACGCCGGGCGTGCCGCCTTACGTGGATCTGTTTCTCGACTGACTCGCAGAAGCTGGAGGAGAAATATGAACAAAAACACCGATGTATCGCACGTGATCAGCATGGCGGCGGCCAAGACACTCGATGGCCTGTTCCGTGAACGGGTGCAGCGCACGCCGGATCTGGTCGCCTATAAAGCCTATAACGATCAGCACGGCAACTGGCGTGATTACACCTGGGAACAAATCGATCGCCAGGTCGCACGCTGGCAGGCTGCGCTCGAACGTGACGGGCTCAAGTCCGGTGATCGCGTCGCGGTGATGCTGCGCAATTCACCGGAATGGGTCGTTTTCGATCAGGCCGCCCTCGGTCTCGGGCTGGTGGTGGTGCCGCTGTATACCCAGGACCGCCCCGAGAACATGGCGTACATCATCAACAATTCCGACTGCAAGGTACTGCTGGTCGAAGGCCAGGAACACTGGCAGGCCATGCAGGAGGTCATCGGGGAACTGCGCGGAATCGTGCGCTTCCTGACGGTCAATGCGCTGCCGGCCGCCGGGACTGATGCGCGCCTGAAATGGATCGGCGACTGGCTGCCCGAAGACGGCGGTGCGACGCGGCACCTCGCGCGCGACGGCAGTTCACTGGCCACCATTGTCTATACCTCGGGCACCACGGGGCGGCCCAAGGGCGTGATGCTGTCCCACAACAACATCCTGTCGAACACCGAGGCGGCGCTGACGGTGCTGGCGACCGGACACGACGACATTTTCATGTCGTTCCTGCCGCTGTCGCACACCTTCGAGCGCACCTGCGGTTATTACCTCACGATCATGTCCGGCTCGACCGTGGCCTATGCACGCTCGATTCCACAACTGGCCGAAGACCTGCAGACCATACGTCCGACCATGCTGATTTCCGTGCCGCGGATCTATGAGCGGATCTGGGGCGCGATTCGCGCGAAACTTGATGAAGGCTCACCGCTGCGCAAGAAACTGTTCCTGCTCGCGGCCGACGTCGGCTATGCGCGGTTTGAGCATGCACAGGGCCGCGGTCCGTGGCTGCCCACCTTCCTGCTGTGGCCCCTGCTGAACAAGCTGGTCGCAGCCAAGGTTCTGGCACGTCTCGGCGGGCGGCTGCGCTATGCGCTGTCGGGGGGCGCTGCGCTGCCGGCGGACATTTCCCGCATTTTCATCGGCCTCGGGCTGCCGATACTGCAGGGCTATGGCCTCACCGAAACCAGTCCGATTGCGACGGCCAACCGGCCGGAAAACAACATTCCGGCCAGCGTCGGGCAGCCCATCCCGAACGTGCAGATCAAGATCGGCGACAAGGGCGCGGTGATGATCAAAGGTCCCAATATCATGCTCGGCTACTGGAATAACGAAGAAGCCACGCGGGCGATGGTGGGGGAGGATGGCTGGCTCAATTCCGGTGACACCGGCCGTATCGGTGACCAGGGGCATCTGTTCATCACCGGCCGGCTCAAGGAAATCATCGTGCTGTCGAACGGCGAGAAAGTGCCGCCGTATGACATGGAAGCGGCGATTGCGCGCGACGCGCTGTTCGAACAGGTCATGGTCC
>JBFKCU010000176.1:0-6047 GCA_041620115.1 Burkholderiales bacterium
ATTTACACTACCGGTATGTATGCAATGCAGAAACGACCGAAACGATCAACACGATTGACCGACCACGCCGATGCCGCGCCATGACTGAAACCAAAGCCCGTGCCCTGAAACGGGAACGTACTTCACGGCCCGGCGAATCGGGCGCGGTCACCGTAGCACAACTCAAAGAATTTGACGAGATCATCGACGTTCGCTCAGAGGATGAATTCGCCGAGGACCACATTCCCGGTGCGGTTAATCTGCCTGTTCTGAACAACGAAGAGCGCGCGCACGTCGGCACCATCTACAAGCAGGTTTCATCATTCGATGCCAAGAAAATCGGCGCCGCGCTGGTCAGCGCCAATATTGCCCGGCATGTGCAGTGGTTGCAGGACCGGCCGCGCGAGTGGCGGCCGCTGGTCTATTGCTGGCGCGGCGGCGGCCGCAGCGGCGCACTGGCGCATGTGCTGACACAGATCGGCTGGCGTGCCGGCCGCCTGGACGGCGGCTACAAGGCCTATCGCCGTGCGGTCATCGACGATTTGCAGGTACTGCCCTCGCAGTTCCAGTGGCGCGTCATTTGTGGCATGACCGGCACGGGAAAAAGCCGGCTGCTGCGCGCATTGTCCACCCAAGGCGCGCAGGTGCTGGACCTGGAGGCACTGGCCGCACACCGCGGATCCGTGCTCGGCAACCTGCCCGGTGAGCCGCAGCCGCCGCAGAAACTTTTCGAAAGCAGCGTGTGGCACGCGCTGGGAGCCTTTTCCGCTGACCGGCCGGTATTCGTCGAGTCGGAAAGCAAGAAAATCGGCAACCTGCGCGTTCCGGAAAAACTCATCGACACCATGTGGCAAAGCGCCTGCGTGGTCATCGATGCCGCCATGCCGGTGCGTGTGGCCCTGCTCCAGGAAGAATACGCGCACTTCCTCGCCAATGCGGAACTGCTCAATGCACAGCTCGACTGCCTGCGGCCCCTGCATGGCAGTGCGGTCATCGATGACTGGCAGCGCATGGGACGTGAAGGCGCCTGGGACCGCCTGACCGAAGCCCTGCTGGTGCGGCACTACGATCCGGCCTATACCCGCGCGATCAACAGCCATTACCCGCGATTGCCGCAAGCGCCGCATTTTGCGCTCGAGGAAAACTCGGCCGACGCCATGGACCGGCTCGCCGCCGCGGTCATGGCAGGCGTCGCACGAACCCCGGTCGTGGCGTGAGCGGCTTTTCCGGGGCGGCGTAACGGTCTGTTGCATGCCGTGGAAAATTGGGCCAAGATACGATTGACTCAACAATAACGAATCAGCGATTCCAGCGACTCACCAGCGTGCCGGATCTACCTGCACCCGATTTTGAGCTCCCCGCGACCGGGGGCAAGACTTTCAAGCTGAGCGCCCTGCTCGGCCGGACGGTGGTCCTCTACTTCTACCCCAAGGACAACACCCCCGGATGCACCACCGAGGGGCAGCAGTTCCGCGATCTCCATTCCCAGTTCACGCATTGTGACTGCGCGGTATTCGGCATCTCGCGTGACAGTCTGAAATCGCACGAGAATTTCAAGTCCAAGATGGGCTTTCCCTTCGAACTGCTCAGCGACGCCGACGAAACGGCGTGCAAGTTGTTCGATGTGATCAAGATGAAAAACATGTATGGCAAGAAAGTGCGCGGCATCGAGCGCAGTACTTTCGTCATCGACGACAAAGGTCTGATCCGCCGCGAGTGGCGTGGCGTCAAGGTTCCCGGGCATGCACAGGAGGTGCTGGAATTCGTAAAATCAATCACCTAGCCGCCCGGCACTCCGTTTTCCCGACACTGCAACTTCCGCCAGGAGGCTCATGATTCAACGCAAGGGTTCGACTACAACTGCCGCGACTGCAACCACCCCGGTGGTCGCCCGCCTGCCCGCCAGCATCAAGCTGTTCGTGCTCGACACCAACGTGCTGATGCACGATCCGACCAGCCTGTTCCGCTTTCAGGAACACGACCTGTTCATTCCGATGGCCACCCTCGAGGAACTCGACGGCAACAAGAAGGGGATGTCGGAGGTATCGCGCAATGCGCGCCAGGCGAGTCGCTATGTCGATGAAATGGTCAGTCTGCTGCAAGGTGACATTTCCGGCGGCATTCCGCTGGCCTCGCACGGCGACAAGGCCTCTACCGGCAAGCTGTTCCTGCAGACCGAGGCGATCAACGGCGAACTGCCGGCGCGCCTGCCCAGTGGCAAGGCCGACAACCAGATCATCGGCGTGGTCAAGCATCTGCAGGAAGCCCATCCCAAGCGCGAAGTCATCCTCGTGTCCAAGGACATCAACATGCGCATCAAGGCGCGTGCGCTGGGCCTTGCCGCCGAGGATTATTTCAACGACAAGGTGCTCGAGGATACCGACCTCCTCTACACCGGCATCTGCGCACTGCCCGCCGACTTCTGGGATACGCACGGCAAGAACATGGAGTCCTGGCAGCAGGCCGGCAGTACTTATTACCGCGTGCACGGGCCGCTCTGCGCCAGCCTGCTGGTCAACCAGTTCGTGTACCTCGAGGGTGATCAGCCGTTCCAGGCACAGGTGCGCGAAGCAGACAGCAAATCGGCGATCCTGCAGACGCTGAAGGACCATACCCACCAGCGCAACAATGTCTGGGGCATCACCGCGCGCAACCGCGAACAGAATTTCGCGATGAACGCGCTGCTCAATCCCGACATCGACTTCATCACGCTGCTGGGACAGGCCGGCAGCGGCAAGACCCTGATGACCCTGGCCGCCGGGCTGATGCAGACCCTCGAGGACAAGCTGTTCTCGGAAATCATCGTCACCCGCGTCACCGTGCCGGTCGGCGAGGACATCGGTTTCCTGCCGGGCACGGAAGAGGAAAAAATGAACCCGTGGATGGGCGCCCTCGAGGACAACCTCGACGTGCTGAACCACACTGATGACGAGGCCGGGGAATGGGGGCGTGCGGCAACGCGTGACCTGATCCGCTCGCGCATCAAGGTCAAGTCACTCAATTTCATGCGCGGCCGCACCTTCATCAACAAGTTCCTGATCATTGATGAGGCGCAGAACCTGACGCCGAAGCAGATGAAAACGCTGATTACCCGCGCCGGTCCCGGCACCAAAGTCGTCTGCCTGGGCAATATTTCGCAGATCGACACGCCCTACCTGACCGAGGGCAGTTCAGGGCTGACTTATGTGGTGGACCGGATGAAAGGCTGGCCGCACGGCGGCCACGTCACGCTGATGCGCGGCGAACGCTCACGCCTGGCCGATTACCCCGCCGAATCGCTGTAAGCCAGCGGCGTCATGATCAGAACGCGCCGTCGGCGCCGCCGGCGTAGCTTTCGAAGCGCGTGTAGCGCCCGATGAAGGTCAGGTCGATCTTGCCGACCGGGCCATTGCGCTGCTTGGCGATGATGATCTCGGCAATGCCTTTGCGCGGCGAATCCTGGTTGTAGACCTCATCGCGGTAGATGAACAGGATCACGTCGGCGTCCTGCTCGATCGCGCCCGATTCGCGCAGGTCCGACATCATCGGCCGCTTGTCCTGGCGTGAATCGACGCTGCGGTTCAACTGCGACAACGCGACCACCGGCACCTTCAATTCCTTTGCCAGACCTTTCAACGAGCGCGAAATCTCGGCAATTTCAGTCGCGCGGTTCTCTTCCCGGCTGTTGGCGGTGCCCGACATCAGCTGCAGGTAATCGACGAGGATCATCGACAGGCCGCCGCATTGCCGGTGCAGGCGACGCGCCCGCGAGCGCACTTCCAGCGCATTCAGCCCCGCCGTGTCGTCGATGAAGATCTGCGCGTCATTGAGTTTGCCGACCGCATCCACCAGCCGCGGCCAGTCTTCCTCCTTGAACGTGCCGGTGCGCAGCTGGTGCTGGTCGACACGGCCCACGGAGCCGATCATCCGCATGGCGAGCTGCGGCCCCGACATCTCCATGCTGAACACGGCGACGGCTTTCTTGCTCTCCAGCGCCGCATTCTCGGCCATGTTCATCGCCAGCGCGGTCTTGCCCATCGACGGCCGTCCGGCAATGACGATCAGTTCGCCCTGCTGCAGGCCGGAGGTCATTCGATCAAGATCGACGAATCCCGTCGCCAGCCCGATGACGTCATTCTTGTTCTCACGGCTGTAGAGCATGTCGATGCGCTCCACCGTTTCGGTGAGCAGCGGATCGATCTTGACGAAGCCCTGCTTGGTCTTGGCGCCGGCCTCGGCGATCTGGAACACCCGCGCCTCGGCCTCGTCGATCAGCACATGCGCATCCTTGCCGCTCTGGCTGTAGGCCGAATCCGCGATCGCGGTCCCGACCGCCGCCAGATTGCGCATGATCGAGCGCTCGCGCACGATTTCGGCATAGCGGCGAATGTTGGCCGCACTGGGTGTATTCAAGGCCAGCGAACCGATGTAGGCCTGTCCGCCGACTTCAACCAGCTTGCCACTGCGTTCAAGGATCTCCGCGACCGTCAGTGCATCCGCAGGTTTGTTGTGCTCGATCAGCTGCGCGATATGCTGAAAAATGGTGCGATGGTCGCCGCGGTAGAAATCAGCCTCGGTAATGACGTCGGCAATGCGGTCCCACGCGGTGTTGTCGAGCAGCAGGCCGCCCAGCACCGACTGCTCGGCTTCGATGGAGTGCGGTGGGGTGCGTGCGGCTTCGAGCTGCGGATCCTTGCTCAGCGGTGTGACGAGTTGCACCATCGGTATGGGTATATATAACCTGTTGTTTTATAACGATAATTTAATTACCGTCGACGGCGGCAACCAAGCGTGTAACGCCTTCAATCTACCGAAAAAAAAGGGCTGTCGCCAGCCCTTTTTCCGTACCGCAAAAAACGCTTTTGATTCAGCGCGCTTTTTGATCGCCTTATGCGGCCTCGCCCAACACCGACACGGTGATGGTCACCACGACGTCGGTATGCAGCGCCAGCTTCAGCGGAAAATCACCGATCGTTTTCAGCGGCCCTTCGGGCATGCGTATCGATGCTTTCGGCACGTCAAAGCCCTGCTTTTTCAGCGCTTCCGAGATGTCGCTGTTGGTTACCGATCCGAACAGCTTGCCGTCCACACCGGCCTTCTGCGTGATCTGCACCATCAGGCCTTCAAACTTGGCAGCGGCTTCCTGCGCGCGGGCCAGCGTCTCAGCGTGGGCCTTCTCCAGTTCGGCGCGGCGCTTCTCGAATTCAGCCAGACTCGCCGTCGTCGCGCGTTTGGCCTTGCCCTGAGGAATCAGGAAATTGCGGGCAAAACCGTCCTTGACGCGAACAACATCGCCCAGCGTGCCCAGGTTGATGACTTTTTCAAGCAGTATGACTTGCATGTCTGTGCCCTCTCAATGCAGGTCGGTATACGGCAACAGCGCCAGAAAGCGCGCGCGCTTGACCGCAATCGACAATTGGCGCTGGTAACGCGCCTTGGTGCCCGTGATCCGGGCCGGAATGATCCGGCCGTTCTCGTTGATGAAATCCTTGAGCAGGTTGATGTCTTTGTAATCGACCTGCTTGATGCCTTCGGCAGTAAACCGGCAAAACTTCCGGCGCCGGAACAGGGCATTGCCCTTGCGTCCGTCCTTCTTGCCCTTGCCCTTGAATCTGCCTTTACCGCCACTTCCGCCCATTCTTGCCATGTGCGTTTCCTTTTCAGATCATTTCAATGTTCGTTACATGCAGGACCACTTGCCTGCTCATGCGATGCTTGCGGTTCAGAAATCCCTGCACCTCGACCCGGCTGCCCTGGCTGGCCTGCTGCGCGATACGGGTTGCGAGTTCACCGGTTGCTTTCGCCGGCATCTCGAACGCGATCTGCCGCTCCTGCCCGGCTTCCGTTTGCTGCGAAGCATGAGCCAGTGTGAATTCAACGACCGGCAGGCCCGCAGGCGTATGGCGCAAGGGTTCGACCGCGGCCAGAGTTGCACTCAACCTGACCGTGTTCGGGTTCACCCTTAGGCCGCGCTCTCCGCTGCTGCTGCCGGTGCCGCTGCCGGTTTGGCCGGCTCGTCATTGCTCGCCACCGGACGCGACTTCTCGTCGCGCATCATCGGCGACGGGCCGGTGACCGCCTCGGTCATG
>JBFKCU010000177.1:0-6021 GCA_041620115.1 Burkholderiales bacterium
CGCCGAAACGCACGAACAGCGGTGCCCACGACACCGGGCCCTTGTCCGGGAATTCGATGTGCGCTTCGGCAAACATCTCCTGCATCGCCGCGCGGCTGAACGTCCGGTAATACATGTGCCCCGCGGTGTGCAGCAGCGCGAGGATTGCCTCTTCACGGTCGGCCATCACCGCCGGGAAATAAATGCTCCGGCCGTCGGTCTCGATGAAGGGCCGGCCCTTTTCCGGTGACCAGGTGCTTTCCTTGAGTTCGAACTCGCCGCCGAACCAGACATCGAGCAGCATGCCGAGCAGCCGGTTGCGGTCGGTCAGCCGGTAACCCGGCAGGTGTTCCAGCAGCAACGACAGGCTTTCTTCGGACTCGAGCCGGAAATAGGCTTCGCCACGCGCGCGCCCCGACTGCATGATGTCGGCTCCGCGCGAGGCCCACGGCAGGATCGCCTGCGCCCCCAGCAGATTGCGCACGCGGATGGCGCCGGGCAGATAGGTCGCCAGCATCAGCTTGCGTGATTCATACAGCTCGTCGGCCGGCGTCGTGATCTGCTCGATCGCGGTAATGCCGCCATGGCGACCGGCCAGATCCAGCACCGGCGTGGAAAAATACGCCGCACCGCTTTCAATCTGGCGTGTGCACCAGGCAAAGCCGAGCTCGGCCCAGCGCGCCTCACCCGCGTGACCCAGAGAGCCGTAGGCGCGGGCGACGTTGTTCATGAACCCTTCGAGCGCACGCCACGATGCGCGCCACTGCATGAACGCCAGCGCCTGCCCGGTCCACGGCAGCACGGTCTCGGAGACCCTCTCGGCTTCGAGGCTGCCGCGGATGAACGCCTTGCCGGCGTCACGCTCGAAACTGAACAACGCACTGCAGGCCGCCAGCCACTGCAGCGTCTCGTCCTCCCCGTGCGGCAGGATCGCCGGCAGCACCTGCTCGGCTTCGCGGTGCGCGACGACGCTGAGGTCTTTGAGTTGTGTGATCGCCTTTTCGACGGCGGGGGTATATTTCATGAATTCAGTTTGACCTGACTACCTCTAATACCATCACCCCGGCGACAGCCGGGGAGAGATTTAAAAGAACCCTGATTGCCCCATCCTGCCTTCCCCCGCAGGCGGGTGAAGGGATGCCGGCTTGCGCCGAAATGACGCGCTCGGAACCAATCAAGCGAAGTGCGCGTTGACGATCTCCATCAGCGCATCCGACAGCTCGATGTCATCGGTAATCGGATTGACCATCGCCACCTGGCAGGCGGCGACCGGATCCAGCCCGGCGCCCATCATGCTCGCCGCATAGACCAGCGCGCGCGTCGACGTCGACTCCTCCAGACCGTGGTCCTTCAGCAATCGCGCCTTGCGGCCGATGGCGACCAGCTTCTCGGCGATGTCCGGTTTCGTGCCCGGCACTTCCTGCAGCAGGATTTTGCGCTCGACTTCCTCCGGCGGGAAATCGAAATTGATCGCGATGAAACGCTGCTTGGTCGAAGGCTTCAGGTCCTTCAACACCGTCTGATAGCCGGGATTGTACGAAATCACCAGCATGAAATCCTCATGCGCGTCGATTTCCTGGCCTTTCTTCTCGATGGTCAGCTTGCGCCGGTGGTCGGTCAGCGAGTGGATCACCACGGTCGAATCGGTGCGTGCCTCCACGATTTCGTCGAGATAGCACACCGCACCCGCCTTAACCGCCCGCGTCAGCGGCCCGTCATGCCAGACCGTCTCGGATCCTTCGAGCAGGAAACGACCCACCAGGTCCGAACTGGTCAGATCCTCGTGGCATGACACCGTCACCAGCGGGCGCTTCAGCTGATAGGCCATGTATTCCAGGAAGCGCGTCTTGCCGCAGCCCGTGGGGCCCTTCAGCATCACCGGCAGGCGACGCTTGTAGGCCGCCTCGAAAATCGCCACTTCATTGCCCTGCGGCTCGTAGTACGGCGCTTTGTCGCCGGCCTGCGGCATCTGCACTATGTCATGTTCCACACCGCGCACGCGGCTCGTTGCAGTCTTCATCAATACTCCAGATTCATTATCAGGTTATCGCGGCAGAACAACGGCTACTCCGGCAGCCTGCCTTCACGGACACAACGCGTCTTGATGTAGAGGTAAACATGCCGTGCCGTGCGCACAGCCATTTTCTCCGGGACCTTCGGCAACGCGTCCCTGCGCCCCATATTAATACAGTTGCGGTAGTACACAAGTTCCCGGCAATTGTCGCGGATCGCGTTCCACGTCGGATCGCCCTTGACCAGCACTTTGAATACCTCAAGAAAATCCGCATCCTCGGCCGGCGGCGTTTTCTGTCCGGCAGCGGCCACATAGGCCGTGACGAGACGGCGGATCAATGCAATCGCGGCATCGACGGTTTCCGTCAGCGGCAGAGCATCACCGCGCGCAATCGCAGCCTCGCGCTCAGTCAGCGCGGCATCCACCGCCGCCGCTGCCGCAACCAGTTCGCCCTGCGGGGCGTCCGCGTCTAGAATGTCAGCCATGGCCAAGAGGAGCACATTATGAGTGAAAACATAATAAATATGATTAGAATCAACAATTTACAATACAATTCCCTGCGCGACCCGCAGGTTTACCGGCGTGTTGCCGGCGAGACCTTCCGCGTTCAGGCCGTCATCGCCGGCAGCGGCGCAGTACAGGTCACGCTCACCGACGAAAAAGGCGCGAACCTCGCACAGGGCAGCGTGCAGGCACCGGGAACATTTTCGCACGAGCTCAGCTTTGCCAAGCCTGGCGTTCGCATCGTGACCATCACCGCGAAACGCGCAGACCAGCAGCAGTCACAGCATATCCGGCTGGATGTGATGGCACATGCGTGGGTCGGATAGCCGCGACCGGCCGGCTCCGCATTCCAATCCGGAAAGGAACACATCGTGATCCGCATGACCAGCAAACTCCGCGCCTTGGTAAGAACGGGAAAATTCCTCGAATTGCCGGCCGCGCACGATCCGCTGACTGCACGGATTGCCGAAAGCGTCGGATTCAAGACCATCTACAACGGTGGCTTCGTCACCGGCGGCAGCACCACCATCAGCGAGCCTCTGCTGACCATGACCGAGCAGATCACCGTCGCCGCCAACATGGCGAAGGCGGTGAACATACCCGTGATCATGGACGCCGGCGCCGGCTGGGGCGAGCCGCTGCACACCATGCGCACGGTGCGCGAATGCATACGCGCCGGGATCGCCGGCGTGCACATCGAAGACCAGCTCTTTCCGAAGCGCGCGCATTACCACACCTACGTCGCGCACAACATTCCGTTCGACGAATTCCGCGACAAGATCCGCCTCGCCTGCGTGCAGCGCGACGAGACCGACCGCGACTTCGTCATCATCGCCCGCTCCGACGCCTGCCGCGAGCAGGGTTACAGGGAAGCGGTCAAGCGCATGCGCATGGCCCGCGACCAGGGCGCCGACATGGGCTTGATCTTCCCGCGCACGCCGGCCGAAACCAGAAGCGCACCCAAGGACTGCAAGCTGCCCATGGTCTATGTGCAAAGCCGCGGCAACCGCGACGGCCGCCCGCTCTACTCGTTCAGGCAACTGGAGGACATGGGCTACGCCGGCAGCATCGACGCCATCCTGTCAGTCGGCGTGCAATTCCATTTCATGCGCAAGGCGCTGCTCGAACTGAAAAAAACCGGCGACTACACCGGAATCTCTCAAGAAGACTACATCACCGCGCGCAAGGGCGTCGAAGACCTGATCGGCCTGGAAGACTATTACCGCATTGAGCGCGAGACGGTGGAGAAACTGGACGGAAAGAAGCGCAAGGCAAGGCGTTGAAGCGTGCTCGCAATGCCTTAAAACTTACTGTGGTGGTCTGCATAGCACAGATAACGACCCGCTTGAGCAAAAGGGGGAACAGCCTTCCGGCCGCACTCGAAGTGGTGGCCACTCATGATTTCAGCTGCAACTCACTTTGGCTCTGACATTTCTCTAGTCAATGCATGAATAAACTTCGGATCAAAATCACTACCGCCCATAGCGCGCGATTTCTTCACCAGCTCCCACGCTTTTTCGTAATTACCCTGCTTGTAAAGTGAAAGAGCCCATGCACGATATGCATTGCCATATTTTGAATCGAGTTTTAGTGCCTCATTAAATAGCGCGTTGGCCTTTTCGAAGTATTCTTCTGACTTCACCTTATCGGTGGTTGTCGTAATGTCACCGCCGAGCATCGAATAGGCCCTGGCAGTGTCGGTCAACAGCCTTGGCTTCTCCCCTTCCTCATCAATCAGCGTCAAGGCTCTTTCAAAATGAGTCGCAGCGACAGCAGGCTTCCCTTGCGCAAGCAATAACGCCCCGAATCCCCAATAGGGCAGGTAGGAATTCGGATTCAACAACCAGGATTGGTTAAAACGCCGCATGGCGTTCGCCATATCGCCCTTTTGCCGATCCTTCCACCCCCATGCAGCAAATCCTCTGCTTGCTTTTTCCCGTGAGCCGGACTCCGCAACAACCGTTTTAATGAATTGTTCGTCGGCTTCTTTCTGCTGATCTGTTTTCTCAATCGCAGGATATCCATACATCGGCATCAGGTTAATCGGGACGGTGCTATTACCGTAACCCGGTAGCGGCACACAAAATATCAATGCAACTGCAAGCGGTATGCGCAACAGAAGGTCCCTGCAGCTCATGGAAACTCCATCCTTATTTGATCGCTGATTAATCATTGACTTGCACTTCTGCTGGCAGCACAACCATGGTCACCATTACTTTTTCTTTGCCGCCTTTTTCGGCGCCGTCTTGCGCTTTGCCTTGGTGCTGCCCTTCGCGCCCGCGAGAAACGGCCGCAGTTCGCGCACGTTTTTCAGCAATTCAAGCGCATTCACCCGCTCGATGATGGCTTCGGCATTCTTCGCACCCAGCACCGGCGCCATCAGCAACCGCGCCTTGGCGTTGACCTGATCGGTCGTCATGGGATTCTCGGGCGTGCCCGGCGCATGGCGTGTGAAATGGCTGACCGTGCGCCCGTCCTTCAGCACGACCTCTACGCGGCCGCTGCGCGGCGCAGCAGGATCCATCAGCGACTTGTCGGCGACAAGTTCGACGCGCGCCCGGACCGCGCGGATCCGCGGGTCGTCCATCTTCTCGTAGGAATGGCTGTCCTCAAACGACACCGTGCCCTCGACCAGCGCCAGCGCGATGATGTTCTGGCAGCAGATGTCGGGCATCGAACGGTCATTGACCACGCGCGCGCCGTCCTCCGGCAGGCTGACGATGATTTTCTCGACGTTCTGCGGCGTCAGCCCGTGCGTACGCCGCAACGTGAGCATGGCATCGAGCGGCGACTGGATCGGGTAGCCGACCGAGAACGGCTTGATCGCGGTCTCGGTAATCGCATAGCGGCTGCCGAGGCCGGCCACCATTTCTTCCGGACGCGGTCCGGCCGACAGCGCGATCAGCACATTGTGCTCGCCGTCGAACACGTCCCACACGCCGCTGAATCCCATCTGCGCCATGATCGCCGCAGTGACGCCGTTGCGCGCGCCCATGCCCGAAAAATCGAACGCCTTCTCGACATGCTCGGCGTCGCGCACCCAGCTCCAGATACCCGAGACCTGTTGCGCTGCGTACGACAGCGCGTGGCGCATGCCTTTCTCGTCGAGCCCGGCGATCGCAGCGGCCGCCCCCACCGCGCCCAGTGTCGAACTCGTGCCTTCGGCGCTGCGGTGCGCGCCGCGCACATGCTCCGCACCCAGCGCAATCAGGAAGCGGCAGCACAAATCGTATCCGAGCGTGACCGCATTCAGCAGTTGCAGGCCCGAGCTGCTCTCGCGCTCGGCCATCGCCAGCGCCGCCGGCACCACCGAGCAGCCCGGGTGCGCCTTGGTTTCCGGATGAAAGTCATCGGTCTCGTCGGCATGCGCGAACATCGCGTTGACCAGCGCCGCGTTGATCGCCGTAGTGCGAATGTTGGTCGTGGCCACCGTCGCTTCGGCGACACCGCCCTGCGCGCGCGCGAATTTGATCGCCATCGCACCCGGTTTCAGGTGCGCGCCCGACACCATCGCTGCGATCGAA
>JBFKCU010000178.1:0-5952 GCA_041620115.1 Burkholderiales bacterium
ATGCTCGATGAACATGCTTACGGGATTTCGCGCCGCCGCCTGACGCTGTCGACGTCGGGTCTGGTGCCGGCGATGGACCGCCTGCGCGAGGCCTGCCCGGTTGCGCTGGCCGTGTCACTGCACGCTCCAAACGACGCCTTGCGCGACCAGTTGGTGCCCATCAACCGGAAATATCCGATTCGGCAACTGCTGGATGCCTGCATCAGGTACATTGAAAAGGCGCCGCGGGATTTTGTGACTTTTGAATATGTCATGCTGGCGGGCGTCAACGACAGCGTTGCATTGGCGCGCGAACTGGCCAAGGTCGTGAAGCCCGTGCCCTGCAAGATCAACCTGATACCGTTCAATCCGTTTCCGGACTCAGGGTACACGCGGTCCGGCGGACCGGCGATTGCGGCGTTCCGTGATGTGCTTGCACAGTCGGGCCTCACGACGACGGTGCGCAAGACCCGCGGCGAGACCATAGATGCCGCTTGCGGCCAGCTGGCGGGGCAGGTGCGTGACAGGACGCGGCGCGTGCAGCGCCGAATTGAGGAGACTCGTGCATGAGCGGCGTATTCGGATGGGTTCGCGGTTGCAGCCTTGCTGTCATGATGGCCGTCGTCGTATCGCTTTCCGGTTGTGCGACGCCCGGTGCAATGGATGCCGGTGTGCAACCAACCAGCGATACCACGGGCAATGAAAGCAATGCCCGCACCCGTGCGCGGATACACACTGAGCTCGCGGCAGGATATTTCGATCTCGGCAATCTCGGCGTGGCGCTTGAGGAAGTAACCATTGCTCAGCAGGCCGATCCGAACTACGCCACGACTTACAACGTGGCGGGATTGATCTACGCCGCCCTCAAGGACGACCGGCGTGCTGAGGAAAACTTTCTGCGCGCGCTCAGGCTGAATCCGGCGGATCCGGATGCCAATCACAACTACGGCGGGTTCCTGTGCCAGCGCAAACGCGAGGTCGAAGGCATTAAATTCCTGCTGGCTGCCGTGCAGAATCCGCTGTACCAGGCACCTGAGCGTTCTCTCGGCAATGCCGGTATCTGTGCCCGCCGTCGTGGTGACGATGCTGCGGCCCAGGAGTTTTTCCTGCGCGCGCTGACCGTTCGGCCCAATCATGCGCCGTCGTTGCTGCAAATGGCGGAGCTGTCTTTTTCGGCCAACAATTACGGGGCTGCACAGGGATATCTGCGGCGATTTTCGCAGGTGGCACCCGCTGGTCCGGATGTGTTGTGGCTGGCAATTCGGGTCGAACGCAAACTGGGCAATGCTCTGGCAGAAGCGAGTTACGCGCAGCAGTTGCGCAAGAATTTTCCGGAATCGAAAGAGGCGGTGGCCCTGCAGGCGGGCCGTTTTGAATGAGCGAGACCGACGTTACAGTCGATGGCGTGGCAGAATCGCCCGAGCAGCGGCCGGGCCGGTTGCTTGCTGCAGCACGTGCGCGAAATAATCTCAGCGTGGCTGAGGTGGCGCAGCAGCTGAAACTGTCCAACGGGCAGGTTGAGGCGCTTGAGGCGGATGCCTATGAGCTTCTGCCGGGTCCTGTGTTTGTCCGCGGCTTTGTCCGCAACTATGCGCGATTGCTGGAACTTGACGGTGACGCGCTGGTCGCAGCATTGACGCGGCGGCATGAACCGGCACCGGCCGGCGCCCCGGTCCCCCATTCGTACGACATTCCGTTTCCGGAGCAGCGCCCGGTGAAGTGGCGGGGTTATGTGGCAGGCCTGCTGATTGTGTTGAGTGCGGTTGCGTTGTTTGAATTTTTTTTCTCCGCACCGCCATCCGTGGTCGTGGTGGCACCGCCCCCGGTTGAGGTCACGCCGGCAGCGGCACCGGCGCAAATGCCGGCTGCTGAAGCACAGGCGCCGATACCGGAGCCGACAGCGACACCAGCGGATGCCGAATGGCCCAAGACGAACGCCGTTGCGCCGGCTGTTGCGCCCGCGCCGGTCGCAGTGCGCAAGGATGTGGCGGATCTGCACTTTGTGTTTGCCGATCAATCCTGGGTCGAGGTGCGTGACCGCAATGACCGGCTGCTGTTTTCGCAGTTGAACCCTGCGGGCGCGGAGCAGCATGTGCAGGGCCAGTTGCCATTGAGTGTGGTTGTCGGCAACGCGAGCGGGGTGCGTATGACCTATAACGGCCAGCCTTTTGATCTCGCACCGCATACGCGGGTTGCCGTGGCGCGGTTTACGCTTGAGTAATCAGTGATGCAGTGCCTTCCATTACACGGTACTTCCGAGCGGCGCAAAAGCGTCGCGGTGACCGTCGGTGGCGTGGCCGTGGGCGGTGACGCGCCGATTGTGGTGCAGTCAATGACCAATACCGACACGGCGGACGTTGCCGCAACGGTCGCGCAGGTCGCCGCTCTCGCACGTGCCGGCTCGGAGCTGGTGCGCATCACCGTCAACAATGCAGAGGCCGCAGCGGCGGTCCCGGTCATACGGGAGCAGCTTGAACAGCGTGGTGTGACCGTGCCGCTGGTGGGCGATTTTCATTTCAACGGTCATCGCCTGCTGACTCAGCATCCCGCGTGTGCGGAAGCGCTGGCGAAGCTGCGCATTAATCCTGGCAACGTCGGCCGCGGATCAAAGCGCGACGAGCAGTTCGCGACCATGATCGAGTTTGCCTGCCGCCTCGACAAGCCGGTGCGCATCGGCGTCAACTGGGGCAGCCTCGATCAGGAATTGCTGGCCCGGCTGATGGACGAAAACGCACGGCGCGCGCAGCCACAGGATGCGACCATGGTCATGCGCGAAGCGCTGGTGACCTCTGCGCTGGAAAGCGCGCGGCAGGCGGAGGCGCTGGGCCTGGCGCATGATCGTATCCTGCTGTCGTGCAAAGTCAGTGGCGTGCAGGACCTGATTGCGGTTTACCGCGATCTTGCCCGTCGCTGCGACTATCCGCTGCATCTGGGTTTGACCGAGGCCGGCATGGGCTCGAAGGGCATCGTGGCGTCGACGGCGGCAATGGCGGTGTTGTTGCAGGAGGGTATTGGCGACACGGTGCGCGTGTCCTTGACGCCCGAGCCCGGCGGCGACCGCACCCGCGAGGTGGTGGTGGCGCAGGAATTGCTGCAGACGATGGGATTGCGTTCGTTTGCACCGCTGGTGATTGCCTGCCCGGGTTGCGGGCGCACAACGAGTACGGTGTTCCAGGAACTGGCCAATCGCATCCAGAGTTATCTGCGGGCGCAGATGCCCGAATGGCGCGGGCGTTATCCCGGAGTCGAGAATATGCATGTCGCCGTGATGGGTTGTGTCGTCAACGGACCAGGCGAGAGCAAGCACGCGAACATCGGTATCAGTCTGCCTGGATCGGGTGAAAACCCGGTGGCGCCGGTGTTCGTGGACGGCGTCAAGACGGTCACCCTCAAGGGCGACACGATTGCGGAGGATTTTCAGCGCATCGTCGACCAGTACGTGCGTGATCGTTACGGCGCGGAGGCTGCTGTTGCGGCCGAGCCGCCGGTCGGCATCGCGCGGTAAACCGTCATCCGGATTCAGGGCATGGCCAAAACGGTACAGGGTATACGCGGCATGAACGATGTGCTTCCGGCGGAGGCGCACCGGTGGCAGTTCTTCGATTCTGTCGTGCAGCGGTGGGTGCAGGCGTACGGCTATCGGGAAATCCGCATGCCTATCCTCGAGCGTACGGAGCTTTTTGTGCGCTCGATCGGCGAAGTCACCGACATCGTCGAGAAGGAAATGTATACCTTCACCGACGAACTGAACGGGGAGCAGCTGACCTTGCGTCCCGAGGGCACCGCGTCCTGCGTGCGCGCGGTCATCGAACACAATCTGCTTTATCCGGGACCGCAACGGTTGTGGTATCGGGGGCCGATGTTCAGGCACGAGCGGCCGCAAAAGGGCCGTTACCGGCAATTTCACCAGGTTGGCGTGGAAGCACTGGGCTATGCAGGCCCTGATGTCGATGTCGAGCACATATTGATGTGCGCGCGCCTGTGGCGGGATCTGGGTTTGAGCGGTATCCGGCTCGAGCTCAATTCGCTGGGATCGGCTGCGGCCAGGTCCGCGTATCGTGCGAAACTGGTGGATCACCTCGAGGCGCATGCTGCAGACCTTGATGAAGACGCGCGTCGCCGGCTGCACAGCAACCCGCTGCGTGTGCTCGACAGCAAGAATCCGGCGATGCACAAGGTGATCGAGGCTGCACCGCGGCTGGCGGATGACCTGGACGAGGAATCCAGAGTGGCTTTTGCGCGGTTGCAGGAATCCCTGCGGGCTGCGGGCGTTGCTTTCAGTGTCAATCCGCGGTTGGTGCGCGGGCTGGACTATTACAATGGCACGGTTTTCGAGTGGGTGACCGATCGGCTCGGCGCGCAAGGTACGGTTTGCGCAGGCGGCCGTTACGACGGCCTGGTCGAGCAGATCGGCGGCAAGCCCGCGCCGGCCTGCGGATTCGCCATGGGCGTGGAACGCCTGCTGGCGCTCATGGCTGATCATGAGGTGGCCGTGACTGAAGCGGCGGTTGATGTTTATATCGTGCGGCAGGGTGAGGCCGCGACGGTCTACGGCGAATCTGTCGCGGAACGGCTGCGCGACTCGGGATTGGCCGCGATTTTGCATTGCGGCGGCGGCAGTTTTAAATCGCAGATGAGAAAAGCCGATGCGAGCGGTGCGCGTTATGCGGTGATACTGGGCGATGATGAGGTGCAGGCTGACGTGCTGTCGGTCAAGCCGCTGCGGGTGGAGCGGGAACAGGTGCGCGTTTCGCTGTCTGAAGCGTGCGAGTTAATAAAACACAGGTAAATCAATGGCTTACGACTTAGAAGAGCAGGAGCAGCTGGCGACAATCAAGGCCTGGTGGGCACAGTATGGCCGGCTGGTCATCGTTGCCGTGGTTGGCGGTTTGGTGGCGGTTGCCGGCGTTCGCGGTTGGCACTACTACCGCACGTCCCAAGCCACGTCTGCCGCGGTTCTGTTCGGGCAGCAGCAGCGTGCCGAACAGGCGAGCGACCACAAGAAGGTGCGTGATATCGCCACGCAGATTGTCGACAACTACGGCGCCACGCCCTATGCGGCGATGGCGGCACTGGCCGCGGCAAAAAGTGATTTCGACACCGGTGACCTGACGAAGGCAAAAACCCGGCTGCAATGGGTGATCGACAATGCCAAGGAGGAGGAATCGCGGGATGTGGCCCGGTTGCGGCTGGCCCGGGTCCTGTTCGACGAGAAAAAAGCGCCTGAGGCCCTCAAGTTGCTCGAGACGAAACCGGGCGACATGTTTGTCGGGCTCTATGCCGACCTGAAAGGTGACGTGCTGGCAGCGCAGGGCAAGCGGCAGGAAGCGCGCGCTGCCTACCAGCTCGCCCTTGAGAAAAGCGATGCGGCCAGCTCCCTGCGGCAGATCATCCAGTTGAAACTTGATTCGCTCGGTGAGGCAAAGTGAAAATCCGCTACGCGCTGCTGCTGACCGCTGTCGTGGTGCTGTCCGGGTGCCAGACGGTATCCGGCTGGTTCGGTCCTGCACCGAAGCAGAAAGCAGCGGCCCCGCTCACGCAGTTCCAGCAGCGTGCGACGGCGCGCATCGTCTGGCAGGGCAATGTAGGCCCTGCCGAACGCAGCGCTTTTTATCCGGCGGTGGCCGGCAACACGGTTTACGCCGGGGGAGCATCCGGGCAGATCGCGGGTTTTGCCGCAAACCCCGGCGGTAACCAGGCCCGGTTTGATGCCGCGACCCGGTTATCCGGCGGCGTTGGCGTCGGTGGCGGACTGGTCTTTGCGGGGACTGCAGGTGGCGAGGTGCTGGCCTTCGAGCCCAGCGGAAAAATGGCCTGGAAGGCGCAACTGTCCGGTGAAGTCCTGTCGCCGCCGGCAGGTGCCGAGGGTGTGGTCGTGGTGCGCACCGGAGACGGCCGGATTTACGGCCTCAACGCAGCCGACGGCAAACAGCGCTGGGTTTATCAGCGCGCGTTGCCGCCTTTGGCGGTACG
>JBFKCU010000179.1:0-5951 GCA_041620115.1 Burkholderiales bacterium
CCAGATACATGACGATCGGGGCCGCCACCAGTACCGAGGAATAGATGCCGAACATGATGCCGATGGTCAGCGCCAGCGCGAAGTAGAACAGCGTCTCGCCGCCGAAGAACAGCATGGCCAGCACCATCATCTGCGTCGATCCGTGAGTGATGATGGTGCGCGACATGGTCTGCGTGATCGCGGCGTCCAGCACTTCGGGCACCTCGGCATTGCGGTACTGGCGGCTGCGGAAGCATTCGCGCACCCGGTCGAACACGACCACGGATTCGTTGACCGAATAACCCAGGATCGCGAGCACGGCAGCCAGCACCGGCAGTGAAAACTCCCACTGGAAGATCGAGAACACGCCGACGATGATGATTACGTCATGCAGGTTGGCAATGATGGCCGCAAGCCCGAATTTCCACTCAAAACGCAATGCGAGATAGGCGACGATGCCCAGGCAGACGAACAGCAGCGCCAGCGCGCCGCTTTCAAACAATTCCTTGCCCACCTGCGGGCCGACGAATTCGACGCGGCGCATTTCCACTTTCGCGCCGTCCTTGCGCAGCTCAGCGAACACCTTTTCCGACAACTGGGCGCTGGTCAGGCCTTCCTTGACCGGCAGGCGGATCAGCACGTCACGCGCCGAGCCGAAGTTCTGCACCGAGGCCTCGGCAAAACCGAGCTTGGCCATGGCCTCGCGGATGTGGTCGAGCTGCGGCGGCTGCTCGTAGGCCACTTCCATCACCGTGCCGCCGGTGAAATCCACACCGAAATTGAGCCCCTTGGTCGCCAGCGAACCCACGGCGATCAGGAACGTGACCAGCGAGATCACGTTGAACAGGCGCGAATAGCGCATGAACGGGATGTCTTTTTTGATCCTGAAAAATTCCATGACTGTGTGCCGTCCCGTTAGCCGATGCTGATGCGCTCGAGCTTGCGCCGGTTGCCGTAGTAGAGGTTGGTCATGCTGCGCGAAACCATGACCGCGCTGAAAATCGAGGTCAGGATGCCGAGGCACAGCACTACCGCAAAGCCCTTGACCGGTCCCGAACCGAAGGCAAACAGCGCCAGACCGGCGATCAGTGTCGTAATGTTCGAATCAAGAATGGTGCCCCAGGCCCGATCGTAGCCGGCATAAATCGCCGCATGCGGCGTGTTGCCGTTGCGCAGTTCCTCGCGGATGCGCTCGTTGATCAGCACGTTGGCGTCGATGGCCATGCCGATGGTCAGCGCAATGCCCGCCATGCCCGGCAACGTCAGCGTGGCCTGCAGCATCGACAGCAACGCGATCAGGAACAGCACGTTCGCTGCCAGCGCCACCACCGAAAACAGGCCGACCAACGAATAATAGAAAACCATGAACACCATGATCGCGCCGAAGCCGTAGAGCGCGGAATTAAAACCGATGCGGATATTGTCGGCGCCCAGCGAAGGCCCCACCGTGCGCTCCTCGACAATCTCCATCGGCGCCGCCAGCGCGCCCGCGCGCAGCAGCAGCGACACGTCGTTGGCTTCCTGCGTGGTCATGCGACCGCTGATCTGCACCCGCCCGCCACCGATCTCCGAGCGGATCACCGGTGCGGTGACGACCTCACCCTTGCCGCGTTCGAAGAGCAGGATGGCCATGCGTCTGCCGACATTCTCGCGGGTGATCTGCTGGAAGATGCGTGCACCGGCGCCGTCGAGCGCGATGTGCACCGCGGGTTCACCGGTCTGGCCGTCGAAACCGGGCTGGGCGTCATTGATGCGCTCACCGGTCAGCACCACCTGCTTCTTGACCAGGACCGGCTGACCGGTCCGCTCGTAATAGATTTCCGTACCGAACGGCGCCTGGCCGGTCTTCACTTCCGACAGGGCCACGGCATCCAGGCTGTCATCCACCATGCGCACTTCCAGCGTCGCCGTGCGGCCGAGGATGTCCTTGGCCTTGGCGGTGTCCTGCACGCCGGGCAACTGCACCACCACGCGGTCGAGGCCCTGCTGCTGGATGATCGGTTCGGCCACGCCCAGTTCGTTGACGCGGTTGCGCAACGTTGTGATGTTCTGCTGCAACGCGTATTCCTGGGTGCGGCGCTGCGCCTCAGCCTTAAGGCCGCCGCTGATGCGGAACTCGCCCGCATCATTGTCGGTGCGCAGATCGAAATCGGGCATTTCCTTGGCGATCAGCGCCAGCGCCTTGTCGCGCAGCGCAACTTCACGGAAGCGCACCACAAAGGTCTGGCCTTCGCGCCCGATACCGGAATACTGGATGCGGCGCTCGCGCAGCATGGTGCGGATGTCGTTGGTCGCGGCCTCGATTCTCTTGAGCAGTGCCGATTTCATGTCGACCTGCATCAGGAAGTGCACGCCACCGCGCAGGTCCAGGCCCAGGTACATCGGCAATGCGCCGATCGAACGGAGCCACTCCGGGCTGCGCGACAGCAGGTTCAGCGCCACCACGTAATCGTCACCGAGCGCGGCCTGCAGCGCATCCTTGGCCTTCAGCTGGTCGTCGGTGGTCGCAAGCCGTGCCTTGACGCTGGTGCCGTCGAGGGCGACACCCTCTGCAGCGAGTCCGGCCTTCTTCAGCGTCTCCTCGATGCGCGACATCAATGGCGCATCGGCCTTGAGGTTGCTGCGCAGGGGCGACACCTGCACCGCCGGCACCTCACCGTAAAAATTGGGCAGCGTGTAGAGCAACCCGATTACCACGGCTGCGGCAATCAACAGGTACTTCCAGAGTGGATAGCGGTTCATTCTAGGCGCATGCGATGGGTAAAGCGGAACAGGCGATGCCGAAACCGGCCGCATTACGGCCGGCCCCGACGGCCGCGTGTCACTGGATATTCTTGATGGTGCCTTTGGGCAATACCAGCTGGACGGCCTGGCGCTGCATCGTGATTTCGACGTTCTCGGCAATGGCGACGGTGATGTGCTGCTCGTCCACCTTGGTGATGCGCCCGAGGATACCGGCTGCCGTAATCACTTCATCACCTTTTTGCAGACCGTCGACCAGCGCCTTGTGTTCCTTGGCGCGTTTCATCTGCGGACGGATCATCAGGAAATAAAGCACCGCGAACATCGCCAGGATGAGCAATATGCTCTCGATGCCGCCGCCTTGTGCGCCTCCAGCGGCCTGTGCCCAGGCCGGGCTGATTAACATGCTGACTGACAAAATAAACCTCCGTGTCCGGGACCGGGCGCCCGCCGCAAGGCTGGCAAACCCAAAGCGGCGGATTTTAACATGACTCCCCTTCGATTTTGCCCATTTCTGCGGCAACGTCCGCCAGCCGCCCGGCGGCGATGGCAGCGCGCAGGTCCCGCATCAGGTCCTGGTAGTAATGCAGGTTGTGCAGGGTATTGAGCTGGGCGCCGAGCATTTCGTTCACCCGCTGCAGATGATGCAGATAGGCGCGGGTAAAGTTGCGGCAGGTATAACAGCTGCAATCGGCATCCAGCGGCGCCAGGTCGTCGCGATAACGCGCATTGCGCAGCTTGATTACGCCGTGGCGTGTGTAGAGCCAGCCGTTGCGGGCATTACGGGTCGGCAGCACGCAATCGAACATGTCGATGCCGGCGGAGACGGCGGCAACGATGTCTGCGGGCGTACCCACGCCCATCAGGTACCGTGGCCGCCCGGCCGGCAGTCGCGGCGCGGTATGACGCAGGATGCGCAGCATGTCGTCCTTGGGTTCACCCACCGACAGTCCGCCGATGGCGTAACCGTCAAAGCCGATCTCCTGCAGTGCCGCCAGCGATTCGTCGCGCAGGCCCTCGTGCATGCCGCCCTGCACGATGCCGAACAGCGCGTTGGCGTTGCCGGCGTGCGCGGCCTTGCTGCGCGCGGCCCAGCGCATCGACAACTGCATGGACTCACGCGCCTGCTCGATCGTCGCCGGGTACGGCGTGCACTCGTCAAAGGCCATCACGATGTCTGAATTCAGCACGCGCTGGATGCGCATCGATTCCTCCGGTGTGAGGAAACAGGCATCGCCGTTGACCGGGGACTGGAACTTCACGCCCTCTTCGCTGATCTTGCGCAATTCACCGAGGCTGAACACCTGGAAACCGCCGGAATCGGTCAGGATCGGCCCGTCCCAGCCCATGAAGCGGTGCAGGCCGCTGTGCGCTGCAATCACGTCGAGTCCCGGGCGCAGCCACAGGTGGAAGGTGTTGCCCAGCACGATCTGCGCGCCCAGTCCGCGCAATTCCTCGGGACGCATGCCCTTCACCGCGCCGTAAGTGCCCACCGGCATGAACACCGGCGTGTCGATGCGACCGTGCGCGGTTTCGAGCACGCCGCAGCGCGCTGCCCCGTCGGTGGCCGTGACCTTGAACTGCATGTTCAGCGCGCGCGCTCGATCAGCATGGCGTCACCATAGCTGAAAAATCGGTAACGCTGCGCAATCGCATGCCGGTACGCCGCGCGGATGTGCTCCACCCCGCCGAACGCCGAGACCAGCATCAGCAGCGTCGACTTCGGCAGATGGAAATTGGTGATCAGGCGGTCGACGATGCGAAAGCGGTAGCCGGGCAGGATGAACAGCGCGGTCTCGGCGTCGCCGGCGACCGGATCGCCATCGGCCGCGGCGGCCTCCAGCGCGCGCAGGCTGGTCGTGCCGGCAGCAATCACCTTGCCGCCCGCCGCGCGCGTAGTACGCAGGGCGTCAACGGTTTCCTGCGGCAGGCTGTACCACTCGCCATGCATGCGGTGGGCCGCCAGATCCTGCGTGCGCACCGGCTGGAACGTGCCGGCCCCCACATGCAATGTCAGGTAAGCGATATGCACGCCGCGCTGACGCAAGGCATCGAGCAGCGCGGCGTCAAAATGCAGGCCGGCCGTCGGCGCCGCCACCGCACCCGGCGTTCTGGCATAGACCGTCTGGTAGCGCGATTCGTCACCGGCATCGGGTTCATGCGTGATGTACGGCGGCAAGGGCACGCTGCCGTGGCGCTCCAGCAAGGCCAGCACGCCGGCATCGCCGGCAAAGCGCAGCCGGTAGAGATCATCCTCACGCGCCACCACCTGCGCCTCGATGCCCTCGCCGAGCAGCAGCAGGCCGCCCGGTTTGGGTGCATGGCTGGCACGAATCTGCGCCCAGGCCTCATGCGGGTCAATGACGCGCTCGATCAGCACCTCGATGCGGCCGCCCGTGGCCTTGCGTCCGGTGAGGCGCGCCTTGATCACGCGCGTGTCGTTGAGCACCAGCAGGTCGCCCGGCTGCAGCAGTTCGAGCACATCGGCGAACCTGCGGTCCGACAATGCACCGGTCACACCATCCAGATGCAGCAGGCGGCTCGCGCTGCGCACCGCCGCGGGGGCCTGCGCAATGAGTTCTTCCGGCAGATGATAGTCAAAGTCGTCCAGTTGCATCGCGCGGATTATACGGGCTGGCGGCTGCGCGCCGGCGCGGTGCGGTTGCTGCACGCCTGACGTTTGGGGGATAATCGCGGTCCCGTGCCGGGACTCGTCACAGCACCCCCTTGAGGGGTGTGGCGGAACGAGTGCCGCGCACAGTCAGCGCCGGCACTCAACTGCGGACTGGCTCATCCTGCCGGGATGGCGGAATTGGTAGACGCACGGGACTCAAAATCCCGCGCTGGCAACAGCGTGCCGGTTCGATTCCGGCTCCCGGCACCACCTTCAGCGTGCGCAGATTTCATCTGCGTGAATGCACAATTCGGGAGCCGGTGCCCGGCCACCCCTCAAGGGGGTGCGGTGACGAGTCCCAGCGCCAGCTTCAGGTCGTCGAATAAAGCTGCTTCTTGTGGCGCTCGACCATGGCTTCCTGCGATTCGGCGGGCTCGGTCTGCGCGGTCTGCTCACGCAACATCTCGTTCATCGTCGGCAATACGCTGCGCTCGACCTGCACCTCGGGCGACCACAGCTCCGCGCGCATGACGGCCTTCGCGCAATGCAGGTAGGCCTGCTTCACTTTCACATGCACGACCAGCTTGGGATAACGGCCCTTCACCTCGCACAGCGA
>JBFKCU010000180.1:0-5945 GCA_041620115.1 Burkholderiales bacterium
CCCTGCCCGATCTGGCGAAAATAATTGCCGGACGAACCAAATGACAGGCGCACCGCTTTTCCACTGTCGGCCCGAAAACGCGTAGCCACGTCTTCCAGTGCAAACTTCAGGTCGGACGCCGCCGCAATGGCAGGATCGTCCACCGTCGCGGCCCGCACGCCCGGCGTCGTAAACAGAAATATTAATATAATCAACAACTTATGATTTATCATCCGAATGTCCCCAGGGGCAGGCAGACATTGCGCCGGCGTGCATCCGCCAGCGTCACCGCAGTGACCGCAACGTCGATGCCATACAACTGGCGCAGGCGCTGCGCGGTGATTTCCTCTTCGGGTGTGCCGCAGGCGACGAGTTCACCCTGCACCAGCATCGCGACCCGGTCCGCGCACAGAAACGCATGATCCGGAGCATGAGTAGACAGCAGCACGCCGATGCCGTCATCGGCGAGCGCGCGTATGCGCTCGAGCACGCGCACCTGATTGCCAAAATCGAGATTCGCCGTCGGCTCGTCCATCACCACCATGCGTGCATCCTGCGCCAGCGCGCGCGCAATCAGCACCAGTTGCCGCTCGCCGCCGGAGATGCGCGTGTAGGTCGCATGGGTGAGGTGTTCCAGCCCCATGCGCCGGATTGCCGCAATCGAAGCCGCGTAATCACGCGCCGACGGCGCGGCAAACAAACCCATGTGCGACGTGCGCCCCATCAGCACGACCTCGCGCACGGTGTACGGAAAAAATGCGGCATGCGCCTGCGGCACGTAGCTGACCTGGCGCGCCACTGCACTACGCGTCATCGTCTGCACGTCGGTTCCGTCGAGCCATACCGCTCCGCCCTGCGGCGGCAGCAGGCCCAGCAACGTCTTGAACAGCGTGGTCTTGCCGCTGCCGTTGGGACCGAGCAGGCACAGCACTTCGCCGGCAACCAGTTCCAGCGTGACGCCGCTGCCGACCGGGTGATCGCGATAACCGAACGCGAGGTCGTTCGCAGTCAGCCTCATTGCCAGCCCCGGCGCGCGGTCGCGAGCTGCCACAGGAACAGGGGCGTGCCGACAAACGCCGTCAGCACCCCCAGCGGAATCTCAATGCTCGCGACCGACCGTGCCAGCGTATCCACGGCCACCAGAAAAGCAGCCCCCAGCAGCACCGCAACCGGCAGCAGGCGTGCAAAATCCGGTCCGGTCAGCAGGCGCGCGAAATGCGGTATCACCAGGCCAATCCAGCCGACCACGCCGGAGATCGCCACCGCCGCCGAGGTCATCAGCGTCGCGCCGACGATCACCAGCAGGCGCACGCGCCCGGTGTGCACACCCAGTGCGCGCGCCTCTTCATCATCCAGAGACAGCACGTTGATGCGCCACCGCAACAGCCACAATGGCAGCAGCCCCGCCAGCAGCAGTGGTGCCGCGATCCACAGATCACGCTGATCGGTCGCGGCGAGGCTCCCGAGCAGCCAGAAAGTGATGGCCGGCAACTGGTTATACGGATCGGCCAGGTATTTCATCAGTGCGACGCATGCAGCCAGCAGCGAGCCCAGCACCACGCCGGCCAGCACCAGTACCAGCAGCGGGTCGTGGCCACGCACGGTTTTTGCGACGAGGTACACCAGGCCCACTGCAACAAGGCCGCCGGCAAACGCGAAGGATTGCATTGCGACCGCGCCCAGGGACAGAAAAATTCCCAGCACGGCGCCAACTGCAGCACCGGCCGACACGCCAAGAATGTCAGGCGACACCAGCGGATTGCGGAACAGGCTTTGGTAGGCCGCACCCGCTGCCGCCAGCGCCGCACCGACCAGCAGCGCGGCCATGACCCGTGGCCCGCGGATCTGCAGCACCACGGTGTCCAGGGTCGGATCGAGCCCGTGCGGCCCGCCGCCCGCCCACGACCAGAGCACGCGCAACAGGTCGGCACTGCGCACGGGATACTGCCCGGTCGCAAAGGCAATGGCGATGATGAGCAGCAGTCCGCACAAGGCCGCCGCGATGGTCAGCGCCGGCGGGCGACGCCGCGCCATTCCCGATGCATTCAACTTAACAATCTCCGAGACTGGACTGCCGCAGCATACCCCATGCTCTTAACGGCCGGCGCTGGGGAAAAACAACTGCTCACCGTTGATCTTGTAATCGGCTATCGCTTTCTGCCCTTCCACGGAAACGAGCCAGTCGACGAATGCCTGTGCCGCTTCTTTTTTGACATGCGCATGTTTGGCCGGATTCACCAGCATGACGCCGTACTGGTTGAACAATTTCTGGTCGCCTTCCACGACGATGAGCAGGTCACCGCGATTCCTGAACGACAGCCAGGTGCCGCGATCAGTCAGGCTGTAGGCATTCATGCCGGACGCGGTGTTCAGCGTCGCCCCCATGCCCGAACCGGTTTCGCGATACCAGCCGCCCTTGCCCACCGCGGGGTCAACGTCAGCGGCCTGCCACAGGCGCAGTTCAGCAGCGTGCGTGCCACTCTTGTCGCCGCGGGAAACGAATGGCGCCTTTGCCGACGCGATTTTCCGCAACGCCGCGACAACATCCCTGCCGCCGCTGACCCTGGCAGGATCCGCTTTCGGGCCGACCACGACGAAGTCGTTGTACATCACGTCGTGGCGGTTGACGAAGGCGCCATCCCTGACCAGCGCCAGTTCCTTGACCCGATCGTGCACGAACACCACGTCCGCATCGCCGCGCTTGCCGGTATCGAGCGCCTGTCCGGTTCCCTGTGCCACGACGCGCACCTCGATGCCGGTCCTGGTCTTGAACAGCGGCAGTATGTGCTTGAAAAAGCCTGAATTTTCCGTGGACGTCGTCGAGGCAACCGTAATGGATTTCTGCTGCGCCCATGCTGCCGGGCCTTGCAGCACGCCCAATAGCGCCAAAACCAGACTCGCGCCGCGAATTATTGCCATGGTAGTTCTCCCTTGATGAAAGCCGCCGCCTCTGGCGACGCGGGTTCCCGAAAAAACCGGTCGATGGGCGTGCGCTCCATCAGCCGGCCGTTGCTCAGGAAAAGGATTTCGTCACCCAGGCGCCGGGCCTGGCCAAGGTTGTGTGTCGTCATGATGATTTTGGTACCCGAAGCGTGAATCGCGTTGATGATGTGCTCGATGTCCTGCGTCGCCGACGGGTCCAGGTTTGCCGTCGGTTCATCAAGAAACAGCACCTCGGGCCCCAGCGCCCAGGCCCGCGCCAGCGCCAGCCGTTGCTGTTCGCCACCCGACAGCACCCGCGCCGGGCGCGACGCGTGCGGCGCCAGGCCGACGACTTCGAGCACATCCATGGCGCGCAGTTCGGATTCGCGGCGCGACTTGCCCGCGAGCACGAGTCCGTACATCACGTTAGCCAGCGCCGAGCGGCGCAGCATCACCGGCCGCTGGAATACCATGGCCTGGTGCCGCCGCACGTCGCCATTTCTGGCGCCATGCCAGGTGATGCGGCCATCCGTGGGTGCGAGCAGCCCGTGGCACAGGCGCATCAGCACGCTCTTGCCGGCACCATTGGGTCCGAGGATCACGGTGCGCGGACCGGCTTCGATGCGTGCCGTGATGCCGCGAATGATCCGCGTGTCACCAACTGCAAAAGACAAACCATTGAGTTCGAGCGGCAACATGATCAGCCGTAGCGCCGCAAAGCGGCTTCCCGGATGACCGCGACCAGTCCATTGAGCACCACCACCAGCGTGATCAGCACGATGCCCAGTCCCAGCGCCAATGGCAGATCACCCTTGCTCGTCTCCAGCGCAATCGCCGTGGTCATGACCCGGGTCACGCCGTCGATGTTGCCGCCGACGATCATGACCGCGCCAACTTCGGCGACGGCACGACCGAAGCCCGCAAGGATGATGGTCAGCAGCGAAAACCGCGTGTCCCAGATCAGCGTCATGCCGGCCGTCAGGCGGTGCGCACCCAGCGAGCGCAGCTGCTCTTCGTATTCGCGCCAGGCGTCCTCGATGGTCTGGCGCGACAGCGCCGCAATGATCGGCGCGATCAGCACCGTCTGCGCGATAATCATGGCCTGCGGCGTGAACAGGATGCCGAGACTGCCCAGCGGACCGGCACGCGACAGCAGCAGGTACACCAGCAGCCCGACGACCACCGGCGGCAACCCCATCAGCGCGTTGAGCAGCACAATCAGGGTCTGTCGTCCGCAAAAGCGCTCGACCGCGATGACCGCGCCCAGCGGCAGACCGATCAGCGTCGCCAGCATCACCGCGGTGATGCTGACCTGCAGGCTAAGGCCAACCACCTGCGCCAGCTCCGCATCGAAGCCGACGAGCAGTCGCCACGCTGCGCCAAATGCCTCCCCCAGACTATTCATGTAATTGTTTGCAATACTTGAAAGACATTGATTTTATGCGTATAAAAATGCCTCACAATATGCAACAGGAAACATATCCATGAAGATTTCCGGGGAAGTGCGCTGGACCATCGGCGGCCTGACCATGGAGCCACGGCTGGTGATGCTGCTGGAGTCCATCGCCCGGCACGGCAATCTGCAGGCCGCAGCGAAGACGACTGGACTGTCCTATCGCCATGCCTGGGGACTGCTCGAGGCAGCCGGCAATGAACTGGGCGACACCCTGGTGCTGCCCCAGCAGGGGCGCGGTACGCGCCTCTCGCCGCTCGCCGAGCGCCTGCTCGCCGGGCTGGTGGACGCCAGCGGGCCGCTGGCTGCGGCGATCCGCGAAGGCGAGGCCCGGCTGGGCGCAGCACTGGCGACCGCACTGAAGGCGGCACCCGCGAAAACCGTGGTCGTGCACGCCAGCCATGACCTCGCACTGGCACGCCTGCGCGACATGCTACCGCGGGACGAAGGCACGCCACTGGAACTGCATTTCCAGGGCAGCCTGGATTGCCTGACCGCGCTGCGCCGCAAGCAATGCGACTTCGCCGGGTTCCATCTCCCGGTGATGCCGGAAGCCAGCGTACTGGCAGCGCAACTGCGACCGTGGCTGCGTCTGAAATCACTGCGGGTCGCACGCCTGTTCGATCGCACCCAGGGATTGATGGTCGCCGCGGGTAATCCGAAAAAACTCGCCGCCATTGCCGATCTCGCGCGCAAGGGTGTGCGTTTCGTCAACCGTCAGCCGGGATCCGGCACACGCCTGTGTTTCGATTTTCTGCTCGCGCAACAGGGGCTGCGGCCCGGCGCGATCCACGGTTACGCGCATGAAGAATTCACCCATGCGGCCGTCGCCGCGACGGTGGCCAGCGGTATGGCTGATGCGGGTTTCGGCATCGAAGCCGCAGCGCGCGAACACAGCCTCGCCTTCGTGCCGGTGGTCAACGAGCACTATTATCTTGCCGCACGCGGACCGGCACTGCGCCAGCCGCGTCTGCACGCCCTGCTCGCGCAACTGGAAAGCCCCGCATTCCAGAAGCTGGTCAACAAGCTCGCCGGTTATCAGGCGGCCGGCGCTTTGGAGTGGCGCCCTGCGACCGAAATTCTGGAATGAGGGCACAGCCCGCCTGATAAAATCAGGCTCGCCACGAACTCGCAGCCGAGGACCTTCCCATGAACACCACGAGCCCGACGTTGCAGGAACTGTCCTGCGCCGACGACTACGACCCGAATTCGATGCCGGTGCCGAAGGCGCGTAAAGTCATCGCGCGCTTTTTGTCACCCATTGCCACGGTGGAGCGTGTCGCCGTGCGCGCGGCGCTCGGTCGCGTGCTCGCCGAAGACGTGATTTCCCCGGTGGACGTGCCGTCGCACGACAACTCGGCCATGGACGGTTATGCCGTACGGTTCGCCGACCTGAAGCAGGACGGCAATGTCACGCTCAAAGTGGCCGGCAGTTCTTTTGCCGGGGTGCCCTTCAAGGGCAGCGTCGCCGCCGGCCAGGCGGTACGCATCATGACCGGCGGTGTCGTGCCGCAGGGTGCCGACACGATTGTCATGCAGGAGCACGCCAAAGCCAAAGACGGCGAGGTCAGTATCGGCAGCGGCCACCGCC
>JBFKCU010000181.1:0-5936 GCA_041620115.1 Burkholderiales bacterium
CGCCGTTGTGTACTTCCAGCGAAACGTCTTTTACCACCGTGCGTGTCCGATACCTTTTTTTCAATCCCTGGGCTTTGAGTACGAAGGCGCCGGCAGCCGCGGTTGCGGACGGGTCTTTGACAGGCGATTGCGGCACGGTATCCACTGTGCGGTCAGCGTGGAGCCGGCTGACTTTCCCGCTTCGTCCCGGAGGCATCTGCAGGGTTGTTGGGCGGTGCCGGCGTTGCGGCGGCGGCCTTGTCCTTGGGCTTGGGCTGGAGCACGGCATGCACGCGGCCATCCGAGCCGGCAGCACTCTTCGTGCCGCCGCCGGTCACCTGGAAAAATTCCGTGTTCGCATCGTATGAAATATAGCTGCCGCGAACTTCGTCGCCGCCTTTTTTCATCTCGGCGCGATTGAACATCTGCATCTTGTCGGCGCGACTGTCATATTCGATGCGTTCGGCCCAGCCTTCGATGTATTCGTCGTAGCCTTCGCGCTTTTGTTTGAAATAGGCGCGGTTGCCCCATGTCGTGCCGTTCTTGAATCCCTGATTGTCCTGTCGCACTTCCATGCGGTCGCCGCGGATGATCAGAGTGCCCTGCGTGAGCACCACGCGACCGGTGAATGTGGCAATCTGCTTGGCATCGTCAACGGTAACCCGGTCCGCTTCGATGTTGATCGGTTTTTCGCGGTCAGCTTTCTCCGCCCGGGCGGCGCCGGCAGCCACGATCGCAAACACCAGTACGGTGACGATTAGGGCATTGAGGCGCGAACACAGGCTACCGGCGTTTCTCTGCACGGCCGGGATCATGGTAGGTGCCTTTGAAATCGGACAAAAACTTGGTGACGTGGGTCTCACTGTTCAATTCTAAGCCAATCGCCCGGGCAACGGTATGGGCATCGGTGATGGTGACCGGACGGTCGGTTCGGGCGATGTTCTCGTCCGGCGTGACCTGGAGGAAACTGGTTTCCAGCACCATTTCACTGCGTTTGCCGTAGGCGGCGCGCGTCGCGCGCACGTCGGTGTTGAAATACACGTGCTCCCCGCCACTGGAAATTTTCGCCGTCTTGGAGGTGATGGTCATCGGCGCGTTGCTGGCCGCGTTGCTGATGAAGCGTGGTGAGATGAGCTCGGTGGTGTCGTCATCAGGGTAGTGGGTCATGCGATCCGCGTACAAGGTGTGCTTGATTTCACCGTTGATGTCCATGCGGTGCGCAACGATATTGTCGACAATGTAATCAGGGTCGTGTCGCGCGGTTTCCACGATCCGGGGGCCTTGCTGCATGGTCTCATTCAGCCAGAAGGTCAGTCCGGCCAGAGCCGCCAGCAACAGCAGCGGGAAAGACTGCGTGAGGCGCGTTAACGTCATTGTCCGGTGACTTCAAGAAACTGACCGGAGCGCGCGCTGAGCGCGCCCTGGCTGTGCATGATCATTTCGCAAAACTCCCGGGCTGCGCCGTGGCCACCTGCTGCACGGGTGACAAAGTCTGCGTGACGTTTGAGCAGGGCGGGTGCATCGGGCACCGTAACGGCAAAACCGCACCGGCGCAGCACCGGCAGATCGACGAGGTCATCACCAAGGAACGCGGCCTGGTCTGCCGAGAGCCCCGTTTCGGCGAGCAGGGCTTCAAACGCCGCCAGTTTCTTGGCGACGCCTTGCTGCACCCGGGTGATGCCGAGATCGTCGGCGCGCAAACGCACGCTGGCCGCACGGCGACTGGTGATGATGGCGAGTTCGACGCCGGACTCCTGCAGCAGTCTCATGCCCATGCCGTCGCGCACATCGAACTGCTTCATTGCATCGCCCGCTTCGGCATAATAAAGCCCGCCGTCGGTGAGCACGCCGTCAACGTCGAAAATCGCGATCCGGACGCGCCGCGCTTTGGCAATCACGTCCACGATTGGTTCGATACCGGCTGCGGTGCCATTGTTAGACGACTTTGCCGCGGAACAGGTCGTGTATGTTCAGCGCGCCGAGCAGGCGCCGGGCGTCATCAACGACCAGCAACTGCGTGACCTTGGCGCGTTCCATGATTTCCACAGCTTCTGCGGCGAGATGATCCGGCCCTATGGTCCGCGGGTTGGCTGACATCACGTCCCCGATGGGCGTATTGCGCAAATCCTGGCCCTTGCCGATGGCGCGGCGAAGGTCGCCGTCGGTGAATATGCCCTGAACCACCTGTTCCGGATCGACGACTGCGGTCATGCCCATGCGCCCGCGTGACATTTCGAGCAGCGCATCGCTCAGCGTGGCCGATACGGGTACGCGCGGCGCATCAGGACCGGAACGCATCACGTCGCGCACCAGGGTCAGCAATTTCCGACCCAGCGTGCCGCCGGGATGCGAGCGGGCAAACTCGTCCTGCGTGAACCCGCGCGCCCGCATCAACGCGACGGCGATGGCATCGCCCAGCGCCAATGCCGCGGTGGTGCTGGCAGTCGGCGCGAGATTCAAAGGACACGCTTCCTGGGCGGCGCCGGCGTACAAATGCACATCCGCCTCCCGTCCCAGGGTGGACTGCGGCTTCCCGGTCATCGCGACCAGTTTTGCACCCTGTCGTTTGAGCACGGGGATGAGGGTCAACAACTCCCCGGTCTCGCCCGAATTGGACAGCGCCAGAAACACGTCGTTACGGGTCACCATGCCGAGGTCGCCATGGCTGGCTTCCGCCGGATGGACGAAAAACGCGGGGGTGCCGGTACTGGCCAGCGTTGAGGCGATCTTGCGGGCGATATGCCCGGATTTGCCGATGCCGCTGACGACGACGCGCCCCTGGCATTGCAGCAGGATCAGGATAGCCTGTTCGAACTGCGCATCCACCCGGGCGATCAGTTCCGTGATGGCGCGTGCCTCGATTTTCAGGACTTCCCGTGCGGCCGCGATTGCCGGGTTGATGGGGGTGCCGCTGGTGGATTCGGTCATCGTTGAAATTATAGCAAAGCGACCCGCCCGGTCGCGCCGGAATCCTGCTTGCAATTCATTGAAGAAAAGGCAATATTCAACAGGGTCCTCCTCATTCCAACCGCATGCATAACACCCTGCAACCCGTGCTTGTTCTGCTGGCCGCCGCCGTCCTGGTGGTGGTCATTTTCCGCACGCTGCGGCTGCCCCCGCTGCTCGGTTATCTGATTGTGGGCGTCGCCATCGGCCCACACGCGCTGGGCTGGATCACGACCACGGACGAGGTGCGTGATCTCGCCGAGATCGGCGTGGTGTTCCTGATGTTCAGCATAGGGCTCGAATTCAGCCTGTCGCGCCTGGTGACCATGCGCCGCATCGTGTTCGGTCTGGGCGGGGCGCAGGTGCTGGTTACCATGCTGCTGGTCTTCGGCGTGGCCATGGCAGTGGGCGTGACCTGGCAGGGCAGCATCGTGCTCGGCGGTGCGCTGGCGCTGTCGTCCACGGCCATACTGGCCAAGTTGCTCGCGGAGCGCTTCGAACTGAATTCAGCGCACGGCCAGCAGATCATCGGCGTGCTGCTGTTCCAGGATCTCGCGGTCGTGCCCCTGTTGATCCTGATCCCGGCACTGGGTGCGCCACCGGAGGATCTCGCGGCGACGCTGGGTTTTGCCATGGTCAAGGCGGCGGTCGTGCTGCTGGTGCTGCTTTTTGTCGGCCAGCGCCTGATGCGGGCGTGGTTTCACGTGGTTGCACGCCAGAAATCACCCGAGTTGTTCGTACTCAACGTGCTGCTGGTGACGCTGGGCGTCGCGTACATGACAGAACTGGCCGGATTGTCGCTGGCGCTCGGCGCATTTGTTGCGGGCGTGCTGATTTCCGAAACCGAATACCGCTACCAGGTCGAGGAGGACATCAAGCCCTTCCGCGATATCCTGCTCGGGTTGTTTTTTGTCACCATCGGCATGCTGCTCGATGTGCGTGTCATCATCGACAATGCCTGGGTCAGCGTGTTGCTGGTGTCGCTGGTGCTCGTCAAGACCGCGCTGATTTTCGGACTGAGCCGGCTGTTCGGCGCGCCCAGCGGGATCGCGATGCGCGCAGGCCTGGCGCTGGGGGCATGCGGCGAGTTCGGTTTCGTGATTCTGGCGCACGCGCTGGACAGCAGGCTGCTCGCGCCCGATGTGCTGCAGCCGGTGCTGGCGGCCATGGTGCTGTCGATGCTGATTGCGCCGTTCGTCATCGAACGCAGCGAGGCCATCGTGCGACGCTGGAGCGCCACCGAATGGATGAGCCGCGCCATGCAATTGCACAACATTGCCGTCCAGTCCATGGCGACCGATGCGCACGTCCTCATTTGCGGTTACGGGCGCAGCGGCCAGAATCTGGCGCGGCTGCTCGATCAGGAGAACCTGCCGTTCATTGCGCTGGACAACGACCCCGAGCGCATCCGCGAGGCGACAGCGGCCGGCGAGCGGGTGGTGTTCGGTGACGCAGCGCGTCGTGAAGTGCTGCTCGCGGCCGGGCTGCCGCGGGCACGCGTGGTGATTGTGACCTATGCCGACACGGCGTCGGCAATACATATCATCGCGCATGTGCGCGAGTCCCGTCCCGGGTTGCCGGTGATCGTGCGCACGCTTGATGACAGTGATGTGGAAATACTGCGCAAGGCCGGCGCCACCGAGGTCGTTGCGGACATTCTGGAGGCCAGTCTGATGCTGGCTTCCAGCACCATGATGCTGATGGGGGTGCCGCTGAACCGTGTGCTGCGCTGTATCCGTGAAACCCGCGAGCATCGTTATGATCTTTTCCGCGGATTTTTTCGTGGCATCACCGACGCGGATGAAAGCGATGATCAGGCGCCACAGCCGCGCCTGCATTCGGTGCTGGTGACGGCCGGGGCCAAGTCGATTGGCAGGACCCTGCAGGACCTCGAACTGGCGGCAACCGGTGTCGAGGTGACCGCCGTGCGGCGGCGCAATGTCAGGACGACCGCGCCCGCGCTCGATACGCGCATCGAGGAAGGTGATGTGGTGGTGGTGCTGGGATCCGAAGAGGCAGTGGCTGCGGCCGAGATCAAGCTGCTGCAGGGCTAAACGGGGAAATATGCCGGACGAAAAAAAGCCCGCGCAAGCGGGCTTTTTTAACGGGATCGTGTCATCAGAACAGAGACGCCGCGCCGCAGTTCGCGTTCGGCGTTGCCGATTGCCATGCGCCGCCGGCGGTGGCGAAACATTCCTGGGCCGCATTGGTGGCGCCGCCAAGGGGTGAAAACCGAACTTGACCGCCAGTCGCCAGGCCATCGTCAACCTTGCGGTCCACTTCGGCAAGAATGTCGGAGGGAACGTTGTTCCCTGTCTTCAGATTGTGCCTGGTGGGGCCGGTCGCGGAAGCACCGTCTTGATAGTTGTTGTCAAAAATCAGTTGATTCAGCGAACCATAAGGATTAACCGGGGTGTTGCTCGGCCCGGGTGTTGCGGAATAGACGTAACTGCCGGTCACAAATCCGGCTTTGGACAGGTGTTCCCACGCCGAGACCGATTCGAGGATGGCGCCGTTGAGCAGAATTTGCCCGTTGTTGTCGCCGTTCTGGCAGCCGGTGCAATTGGGGATGTTGGTGCTAGCGCCGCCGTAATCACCCGGCAGTGCGCGATAACGGTCAAGGAAGCCGAAGTAAGCGGCCTTGACGCCATCCTGTGTCGAGATGATGTTGCGTACCCGGGCGCTGGTGATCAGTTCCTGCCCTTTGAGCACGCCGCCGAGCAGCAGGCCGATAATGACCAGCACGATGGCAATCTCAATCAGCGTAAACCCTTGTTGTCGTTTCATTTGGTTCTCCTCGTCGCACGGTGTGCGGCATTAAGTAACGGAGTAGCAGCAAGATTCGCGCCATGATGGTGCAGTCGGGTCAGATCGACTGATTCAGGGCGATGCGGCCGTGCGGATTATCAGCAATAATTTATAAGTAATTGTTTTTATTGAAATAGTTTTGATTTTGTCGTTTTGCAGCGGATACACGCCCGTGACGGGGATCCAAATGAATCATGTTTCAG
>JBFKCU010000182.1:0-5930 GCA_041620115.1 Burkholderiales bacterium
GAAAAACTCACCGGCAAGACCATCGTCACCGTCACCACCTCCATCGGCACCGGCGACACCTCCATCCCCAACCGCCTCAAACGCGGTGAGATCGCCGACATCGTGATCGTCGCTGATGGCGTGCTGCGACAGTTCATTGCCGATGGCCTGGTGCTCGCCGACGGCGCCACCACCATCGCGCGCTCGATGATGGGCTTTGCGGTGCGCGCGGGCGCGCCAGACCCTGCGGTACGCACGGCCGACGACCTCAGGCGCGCGCTGCGGGCCGCAAAGATCATCGGCTACTCGGCCAGCGAAAGCGGCAAGTATTTCACCACCGAACTGGTGCAGCGCCTCGGCATCGCGGATGAAGTCCTGCCCAAGAGCCGCCTGATCGGCGGCGGTGAACGCGTCGGCACGGTCATCGCTCGCGGCGAACTCGATTTCGGTTTCCAGCAGATCAGCGAGCTGCTGCCGGTGCAGGGCATCGCCCACATCACGCCGCTGCCGCCGGAACTGCAGAAGGTGTCGAACTTCACTGCGGGTGTCGGCGCGAATTCGCCGGACCCCGCCGGCGCGCGCGCGGCGATCGCGTTGCTGGCGTCAGCCACGGCAAAAAAAGCCATTGCAGACAGCGGGCTGGAACCGGTCGTTAACCCTAAGTCGTAATGGTGCAGGGCGCATCATGCATGGCGCGCGCTTGAAGGCGCGCGCCATGCATGATATGCATTGGGCAGCGCGCAGCTGAATCCGTAGACCGGGTTGCATATTGCGGCATTCCCGCCGATCCAGATGATCAGATAACCACAGCGGGCCACCTGACCCGAGAGGAGAACCACCATGCATCTCGCCCGATTCCCCCGAATTTCACTCGGCCACTTTCCGACCCCGCTGGAAAAAATGCCGCGCCTGTCCGCCGCGCTGGGCGGACCCACGCTCTACATCAAACGCGACGACTGCACCGGCCTCGCCACCGGCGGCAACAAGACCCGAAAGCTGGAGTTCCTGGTCGCGGATGCGATCAAGCAGGGCGCCGACATGCTGATCACCCAGGGCGCCACGCAATCCAACCACGTACGACAGACGGCAGCGGCGGCGATACTGGTCGGCATGAAATGCCGGGCGCTGCTGGAACGCCGCGTCACGACCATGCCCGCCAGTTATGAAACCACGGGCAACGTGCTGCTCGATGACATCCTGGATTGCCCCTACGAATTCCGTCCGGGGGGCCTGGACATGAACAAGGAAGGCATGGCGCTGACCGAGAAGCTGCGCGCGGCGGGCGCCAAACCCTACTTCATCCCTGGCGGAGGATCCAATCCCGTCGGCGCGCTCGGTTATGCCAGTTGCGCGCAGGAACTGATGTACCAGGCGGACCAACAGGGGTTGCACATTAACCGTATCGTGCATGCGACAGGCAGCGCCGGCACCCAGGCCGGACTGGTTGCGGGGTTGCATGCGCTGAACGCGCCGGTCGAAGTGATCGGTGTGAGCGTACGCGCTAAACGGGAAGCGCAAATTGACAACGTACACCGCCTGGCGGCGCAGACATACGAGTTGCTGGGTGCCCGCGGCGAGCTCCCGCGTGACCTCGTTCACGTGAACGACGAACATGTCGGTGCGGGATATGGCCAGGCCAGCGAAGGCGGGATCGACGCAATCCGCACACTGGCACGTACTGAAAGCATACTGCTTGATCCGGTGTACTCGGCCAAAGGCATGGCCGGACTGATTGCAATGGTGCGGGCGGGCAAATTCAAGAAAGACGAAAACATCGTCTTCCTGCATACCGGCGGCGCATCAGCCCTGTACGCATATGAATCATTGTTGGCTGCGCCGCGCCAGAAGGACGGCGGCACCGCCGCAGCTGTTCGTTAATGCCGGGCCGGCACGCTGATCGAACGCGCCGCAGCATGCCGGCGCTCGCACGGGGCGGCAACGGTGGTACCGGCAGGCACTGACACTTCCGCAAGCCGGTATCGTCTGCTGTCAGGCGATGCACCGGGCTGGCCGCGAAAAACGGTCATGATTCCCTGGCGATGTTCTTCGCCGTGGTCTTCAGGATCCCGATGAATTGCCGCGCCGCAGGCGACAGGTAAGCGTCTTTGCGGTAGAACACGCCGACACTGCGTTTGACGTTGAATCCCTTGACGGGCAGTTCCACGACGCGATGGCGGGATTTTATCTCCCGCAACACCCGTTTCGAAGACGTGCCCAGCAGATCGGTGTTCGCTACCAGCTGATCCCGCAACGATAGCGAGGTGGTCTGCACCACATAACGCAGCGGCGCCCTGCCCCGGTCCTGCAGCGCCATACTCAGCAGCGGCAACGCGGGTGCGCTGAACGCGGTGGCCGTCCAGCGCTCACCCTCGAGATCATCCAGTGTGACCTGTCTGCGTTTCGCCAACCGATGACCGGCCGCGGCAAACACTACGATCGTGTCGTCCAGCAGATGCTCCTGCACGATATCCTGGTGCGGAGGCGACGGCATGACATTGACCACCAGGTCCAGCCTGCCCTCACGGATGGCGGTAACTGCAGCGTCGCTGGATTCGACGGATACGGTCAGCGTCACATTCGGCGCCGATTGCAGCAGCGTGCAGCACGCCGGCCCCAGCAGATTGTCGATCACGCCGGCGTGCGCGCCGATGCGCAAACTCCCGGCCCGCCCCTGGCTCAGATCCGCAATCTCGCGCAAAACATCTTCCCTCGTCTGCCGCAGCCGGCGCACCTGCGACAGCAGTACCTGCCCGACATCGGTGAGCTCTATGCCTTTCGGGGTCCGCTTGCAGAGCTTGGCGTTCATCGATTGTTCCAAACGGCGCAGGCTTACGCTCAGCGCCGGCTGGCTCAGGCCCAGTGCTTCAGCCGCGCGCCCGACGTGCCGGTGCTCGGCCAGCACGGCGAAATACTCGATATCACGAAAATTCACTTGATAAACCGGATTTATGGAAAATGCATTAACGCATGATTGCTTATATCAAAATTGGGTGTCAACATCGATTCATCGGTTGACGCATCAGCATCAGCCTCTTTACGTTCAGATCACCATGACCGCCGCGTTTCCTGACCGCAGCGCAACCCCGATGGAGCCCGCATGAGTGTGAAACGCCCCAACATCATCCTGATCACGTCCGACCAGCAGCGCGCCGACTGCAACGGCTTCGAGAATCCGCATATCAAGACGCCGCATATCGACTCGCTGGCACGTGACGGCACGCGCTTCAATGCCTGCATGACGCCCAATCTGGTCTGCCAGCCATCGCGCGCGTCCATCCTCACCGGCCTGCTGCCGCTGACGCACGGCGTGTGGGACAACGGCGTCGATCTCGATCCGAAGGTCGGTGAGCGGGGTTTTGCCGGCACGCTGGCCCGTGCCGGCTATCGCAGCGCGTTTATCGGCAAGGCGCATTTCGCGACCAAATCCACCTTCGCACCCACCGGCACGCCGGAGTGCAACAAGAGCCAGGTCAAGTACGGCCCGGACTGGTACGGCCCGTATATGGGCTTCGAACATGTGGAACTCACCGTGCTCGGCCACACCCACCGCACGCGACCGCTGGACCGGCCCCCGATGGGCCACTACGAACGCTGGTTCATCTCACGCGGCAAGGACGAAGAAGCCTACAAGCTTTGGGCGCAGTCGACGCGGCCCGACACCGGTGCGGCACAGACCTGGAGCTCGGCACTGCCGGTGGCCTGGCACAGCAGCACCTGGACGGCGGATCGCACCATCGACCTGCTGACCCGCCACGACAAGCAGAAACCGCTGGCCATGTGGGTATCGTTTCCGGATCCGCACCATCCGTTCGACTGCCCGGAGCCATGGAGCCAGATGTACGACCCGAAAAGTATGGTGCTGCCCAAGCATCGCACGATGGACCTCGAGCGCCGCCCGTGGTGGCACAAGGCCCAGCTCGAAGGCGTGCCGCAACTGGCCGATCCGGAGATGCGCAAGTTCCGCGCAGAAGGTTCGCGCGTTCCGGTGCAGACCGATGCCCAGCTTGCAGAAATGACCGCCAATTACTACGGCATGATTTCGCTGATCGACCACAATGTCGGCCGCATTCTCAATGCGCTGGACGATCTGGGCTACGCCGAGGACACGCTGATCGTCTACAGCACCGACCACGGCGACATGCTGGGCAACCACGGGCTGTACCTCAAGGGACCGACGCCGTATGAAGACCTGATGCGCGTGACGATGGTAGCGCGCGGGCCCGGCGTGAAGGCCAGTCAGGTGGTGGCCGAACCGGTGTCCACGCTGGACCTCGCAGCAACGTTCTATGACGCTGCCGGCGTGTCCTCACCCAATGCGCTGCAGGGCCGCAGCCTGAAAGATCTGCTGGCGGGTAAATCGGCGCCGCGCGACGCCGCCTACAGCGAATGGCATGTGCATCCGTCACGCTGCGGCGTGGGCCTGCAACTGCGAACGGTGCGGACCAAAGACTACAAATGCACCTTCGAGCTCGCCTCTGGCGCCGGGGAAATGTACGACCTGAAGAATGATCCGCGCGAAATGGACAACCTGTTCGACGATCCGGGCCGCGCCAAGGTAAAGAAGCAAATGGAGGAGTTGATGCACGCGCGCCCCGGCAAAGTGCAGGATAAACTGGCCGAGCCTATCGGCATGGCCTGAGGTTGTGCAAACGCGTCTGCAGGATGAATCACTGAAGCATTCATCACGAGGAGAGCACCAATGAAAAGAATCATTCTTTGCATCTTGGCACTCGGTTTCTGCACGACGGCCTTTGCGCAGAACTGGCCTGATCGGCCCATCCGCGTGCTGGTGGGTTTTGCCCCCGGCGGGACAACCGATGTTTCTGCGCGGGTGACCAGCGAGATCGTGTCGCGCGAACTCGGCCAGAACGTCGTCGTCGAGAACCGCCCCGGCGGTTCGGGCAGTATCGCTATCGAGACACTGTTGCGCGGCGCGGCGGACGGCTACACCATCCTCGTCGGCTCGGACTCGTCTTTCTATCAGCCGGTGGTATCACCCAAGCTATCGTACCGCACGGAAAAGGACTTGCGGCCGATCACCATCCTGGTCAGCCAGCCGATCATCATCGCGGTGCATCCGGCGCCCGGCTGGAAAACCGTGAATGACCTGATCAAGTCAGCCAAGGCACGGCCCGGCGAAGTGGCCTATGCCATTTCGTCGCCCACCGGCACGCAGGCGCTGGCCGGCCTGATTTTTTTCCAGATGGCAAAGGTAAAGCTGACTGCCGTGCCCTACAAAGGAGGCGGACAGGCCGTGGTGGACCTGATGAGCGGACAGGTGCCGGTCGCTGTACTCGGCGCGGCACCGCTGGTGCCGCAGGCCAAGGCCGGACGTGTCAAACTGCTGGCAGTCACTTCAAAGAAGCGCTCCGCGGCACTGCCTGACGTACCGACTCTGGCCGAGATGGGCTATCCGGACATGGATATCGACCAGTGGTTTGGTGCAATGGCGCCGGCGGGCGTGCCAACCGACATCGCCAACCGGTTCGCTGCGGCTTATAACAAGGCTCTCGCGGATCCCAAGGTCATCGAGCGTTTGTTCAATGCCGGACTCGACGTGGTTGGTGGTTCGCCGGAGGAAATGGCAAAGCGCATGAAGGCTGAGATGGCGATCTGGGCGAAAGCCGCCAAAGAAGCGGGCATGGGCAAATGATGAGCAACGCTTCCCGACCCAACATTGTACTGATCCTCGCGGATAATCTCGGCTGGGGCGAACTCGGCTGCTACGACGGCGGCCTGGTTCGGGGCGCACCGACCCCGCGCATCGACCAACTCGCCAGCGAAGGACTGAAGTTCCTCAACTTCAACGTCGAGAGCGATTGCGTGCCCACGCGTTCGGCACTAATGACCGGCCGCATGCCGATCCGCACCGGCGCCATGCAGTCGGTACCGGCCGGGTTGCCGCAGGGGCTGATCCCATGGGAGATCACGCTGCCCCAATTGCTCTCGGC
>JBFKCU010000183.1:0-5916 GCA_041620115.1 Burkholderiales bacterium
CCGGATCGCGCCGAGTTTCTGGCTCAACTCAAGTACAAAGCGGGACTGCCGCCGGATTTCTGGAGCAATGAGGTGAAACTCTCGCGCTACACGGTGTCCAAGTGGCATGAAACCGATTCCTGAGGCAGACCTGATGCATGCACCGCAAGAAATGCCGGCAGCGACTGACGCCGGTCATCCGGCACGGTGGTGGCATCAGCTGGACGACGGTCGCATCCAGTGCGACCTGTGCCCGCGCGACTGCCGGTTGCACGAGGGCCAGCGCGGCGCATGCTTCGTGCGTCAGCGCAGCGGTAACGCCATGGTACTGACCACCTATGGCCGCTCGTCCGGTTTCTGCATCGATCCGGTCGAGAAAAAACCGCTGAACCATTTCTATCCCGGCTCCAGCATCCTGTCATTCGGCACGGCCGGCTGCAACCTCGCCTGCAAGTTCTGCCAGAACTGGGACATCAGCAAGTCACGCGACATGGATCGCCTGATGGACGAAGCCTCTCCGACTGCCATTGCGAGGGCCGCCGAGCGTGCCGGCGCCAAAAGCGTCGCATTTACCTACAACGACCCGGTGATCTTCGCCGAATACGCCATGGACGTCGCCGACGCCTGCCACGAGCGCGACATCAGGACCGTGGCCGTCACCGCCGGCTACATACATGACGAGCCACGACGCGAGTTCTTCGCAAAAATGGATGCAGCCAACGTTGACCTGAAGGCATTCACCGACGAGTTTTATGTCAAGCAATGCGGCGCCCATCTGCGCTCCGTGCTGGACACGCTGACTTACCTGAAACACGAAACGGATGTCTGGCTGGAAATTACGACGCTGCTGATTCCCGGCAAGAACGACTCCGATCGCGAGTTGCAGATGGCCACACGCTGGATCGAGCGGGAACTGGGACCGGACGTGCCGCTGCATTTCTCGGCCTTCCATCCGGATCACAAGATGCGGGACATCGCGGCCACTCCGCCGGCGACGCTGACCCGGGCGCGGCAGATCGCACTCGATGCCGGCCTCAACTACGTCTATACCGGCAACGTCCACGATGAACGCGGCGGCTCGACTTACTGCCCTGCATGTCATACCCCGCTGATCCTGCGCGACTGGTATCGCATCGACGACTATCGCCTGCTGCCCGACGGCCGCTGCCCCGAATGCGCCACGCCGGTCGCCGGCCGCTTCGAGCAATTTACCCGCGCCTTCGGTCCGCAACGCATCCCCATCGCGATCCACCAGCCCTGATCCGCGCGACGCATCGGCCCGCCGTACCGCGCGGCTGCAGACCCGAACTCCATGCGCCGGCAACAACAAAAATTTAAATAAAACAACGATCTATAATAAGACATGAATTTCATCAAGGGTTGGCTGGACCGCAACATTCTCGAACTCGGCCGGGAAATGCGCCTGTCCTACCTGCCGCCACTGATGGTCTACATGGCGGCCGGCATTTCCGGCCTCACCGGCATCGTCGGCACTTTTTTCGTCAAGGATTATCTCGGCCTGTCGGCGGCCTTCCTCGCGGCATTGATGTTCTGGGCCGGCGTGCCCTGGGCGCTGAAAATGCCGCTGGGCCACCTGGTCGATCTGATCTGGCGCTGGAAAAGCGCACTGGTGTTCGTCGGCGCCGGCATGATCACCGCAAGCCTGCTGATCATGATCGGGCTGCTCACCGACCGCGAAGCGATGAGCGCCATACTTGCCCCTGGCGCCTGGTATGTCGCCAGCGTGCTGCTTGCCGTCGTTGGCTACGTCGTACAGGACGTGGTCGCCGATGCGATGACGGTGGAGGCCGTGCCGCGGGTGGATGCCGACGGACAACCCCTCGATCCGGCGAAGCGCAAGCTGATGAATACGACAATGCAGACGCTGGGACGCGTCGCCATCATCGGCGGCGGCGTGCTGGTTGCGCTGATCAACCTGTATCTGTTCAGCGGCGTGCGCACGCTCAGCGAAGAACAGAAGGTCGAGATCTACCGCCGCATCTACATGATGGCGCTGTGCATTCCCGCCATCTCCGTGGCCGGCGTGCTGTCGGCGATGTGGCTGCTGCGCCGGGACGCGCGGCGACTGCGCGCGCAGGGCCGCAGCGACGCCGAAGTCGAACTGCTGCTGAGCGGCCGCACCGAGTCGCCGCAACCGAACTGGTGGATACTCGGCGGCAGCGCCGCTTTCGTCGCGTTCACGCTGGGCATGGGCTTCAGCAACATCGCGTGGAATCAGGAAATCATCTTCGCCGGCTCCTTTGGCATCATCGCCTTCCTGCTGGTGCGCCTGACCCGCGAACTCGAACCCGATGTGCGCGCGACGCTGCTCGGCACGGTCATTGTGATATTCGTGTTCCGTGCCATCCCCGGACCCGGCGAGGGCATCACCTGGTGGTTCATCGACGAACTCGGGTTCGACCAGCATTTCATTTCGATACTGTCGCTGATCGGCTCGGTACTGACGCTCTTCGGCATGTTCCTCTTCCGCCGCTTCATGGCAGATCATTCAATCGCCTATGTCGTCGGCTTCCTGACCCTGCTCGGCGGCTTCCTGGCACTGCCTTACGTCGGCATGTACTACGGCCTGCACCACTGGACCGCGGCGGCGACCGGCGGCGTGGTCGATGCGCGTTTCATCGCGCTGGTGAATACGGCGCTGGAGTCGCCGCTGGGCCAGATCGCGATGATTCCGATGCTCGCCTGGATTGCCAATTCGGCACCCGCGCATCTGAAGGCCACCTATTTCGCAGTCATGGCGTCGTTCACCAATCTGGCCCTGTCGGCCTCAGCACTGGGAACCAAGTACCTCAATCAGGCCTACATCGTGTCCCGCGAGGTCAAGGACAAGACCGGCGCAGTGACGATCCCCGCCGATTACAGCCAGCTTGGTGAACTTCTGATCGTTCAGTTGATCATCGCCGTGGCTTTGCCGTTCGCTGCAATCCTGCTGATCCGCCTGTTAAGATTACGCAGTGCATGAACGGAAGCGGCGACACCGGCTGAACGTGACCGATACCATCATGGAACTGCGCGACCTGCCCAGCACGGAACCCGGCACCACGGACCTGATCCTCCGCGCCGTGGCGTTTGCCGCGCACAAACACCGCGACCAGCGGCGCAAGGACAAGGACGCTTCTCCTTACATCAACCACCCGATCGAGCTCGCGCACGTATTGTGGGACGAGGGCGAGATCCGCGACCCGGACGTCATCGCCGCCGCCTTGCTGCACGACACCCTCGAAGACACCGAAACCACCTGGCAGGAGCTGCGCGGAGCCTTCGGCGAGGAAATCGCCGACATCGTGCTCGAGGTCACCGACACGCAATGGATCAAGAAAGAGTTGCGCAAGCGTCTGCAGGTCGCCAAAGCGCGGCATTCAAGCGAACAGGCGCGACTGGTCAAGCTGGCTGACAAGATCTGCAATGTGCGGGATCTGGGTACCCGCCCGCCCGCCGGATGGTCGCTGGAACGCATACGCCAGTACTACGACTGGGCCAAGGAAGTCGTGGACCGGCTGCGCGGCACACATGCGGAGCTGGAACGCCGTTTCGACGAAGTGTACGCGCGCAGGCCCTAGGCATTCCAGATGTTGTACTGCGCTGCCGGGCGCAGTGGAATTTATGCCATAGTGGCAGTTCGGATTCCTTCCCGACCTCACCACTCCGGATGAACATGAAAATCACTCATGCCAGCACCACCCTTGTCGCCCTGCCCCACGATGAACCGCTCGCCGACGGCCCGACCACGCCCGGCAGCAAGAATTTCGTCGCCCTGAAACTCGGCACCGACCAGGGCATCGAGGGCCTGGGCTTCACGTTCTTCGGTGGCGCGCTGGATCGCGCTCTACTCGCCGCAGTCGAAGCCTTCGGCCAGCTGACGGTCGGCGAGGACCCGCGGCGCATCGAAGCCATCATCGCCAAATTGCGCACCGCGTCGGCCAGCGCCGGTCCCGGCGGCATCCTGACCCTCGCGCTGTCGGCCATTGACATCGCATTGTGGGACATCAAGGGAAAGATCCATAACCAGCCGGTGGCCAACATCGCCGGCGGCCATCGCACCCGCATCGACACCTATGCCAGCGGCGCATTGATGCGCCATTTTCCGCTGGCCCATGTCGAAAAAGCCGCAGCGCTGCTGAAAACCCGCGGTTTCAGGCAGATGAAGACCCAGCTCGCCCTGCCCGGCGACACCAATCCGGTCAAGGAAGTCGAACGCATCCGCATCATTCGCGAGGCCGTCGGTTACGAAACCGACCTGATGTGCGACATCAACCAGCGCTGGGATGTGCGCCAGGCGATTTCGATCGGCAAGCAGGTGGATCCTTACCGGCTGTTCTGGCTGGAAGATGTGACCACCAGCGACGATTACGACGGCATCGCGCGCGTCGCCGATGCACTCGACACGCCGATCGCCTGCGGCGAGTACGTATACGGTATCGCCCCATTCCGGCAGCTGCTGGAAGCGCGCGCCATCGACATCGTCATGATCGACGTGCTGCGCGCGGGCGGCATCACCCAGTGGCTCAAGATCGCCGGCATGGCCGAGGCCTTCAACCTGCCGGTGGTCAGCCATCTGGCACCCGAGATCCACGTGCATCTGGTGTCCGCCATTCCCAACGGTCTCACCGTGGAATACATGCCGTGGTCGTCACGGCTGTTCCGCGACGTGCCGCAGCCGAAGAACGGGCAGCTGCACGTGCCGCAGCGCCCCGGGCTGGGGCTGGAATTCGATCCCAAGGTCGTCAAGTTCAAATAAGGCGCGGCAATTGATCACCGATACACGGATATAAAAAAACAGGGGCGGATTTCTCCGCCCCTGCTCCTGTTCCGCTACCCGTATTACCGCAGCACACCACCGGGGAATCCCCGGCGATGAACCACCGGCGACCGGTTAGCGCGCTTTAATACCGGCGCGCTTCACCACGTCCGCCCATTTTTTCATATCGTTGAGCATGAACTGCCGGAATTCCTCGGGCGTGCTGCTGACGGCTTCGGACCCGTTGTCCTTGGCGATCTTGATGAATTCAGGCGACTTCACGAAGTTGACGATTTCCGTATGCAGCTTGGTCAGCAGCGGCTTGGGCAGCTTGCCCGGCGCCATCACACCATACCAGCCGACCACCTCGAATCCCGGCAGCACTTCGTTCATCGCCGGAATGTCCGGCGCGGTGTCCAGGCGCTTGGGCCCGCTCACGGCGATAGCACGCAGCTTGCCACCACGCACCTGACCGAACGCGCCGGTCAGGCCCATGAAGTTGTAGTGATATTCGCCGCCGATGAGGCCGATGATCGCCGGCCCCGTACCGCGGTAGGGAATGTGCTGGCTTTTGATCCCGACCATCAGGCCGTAGAGTTCACCCGCCAGATGGCCGCCGCTGCCGATGCCGGCCGAGCCGAAGTTGATCGGATCCTTGGTGGTCTTGCTCCACTGCACGAACTCCTTGGCGTTCTTCGCCGGATGCGAGGGGCTGACGACCAGCAGCAGGCCACCCGCCGTCATCTGGGTGATCGGCGTGAAGTCATTGACCGGGTGATAGGGCAGCTTGGTAATCAGCGCCGCGTTCACCGTATGCTGGTGATAGGGAATGAACAGCGTGTAACCATCGGGCGCCGCTTCATTGGTGATCTGCGCGCCGGTCACGCCCGAGGCGCTGCCCCGGTTGTCGACCAGCGCCTGCTGCCCCCAGACCTTGGTCAGGTGGGCCGCCAGCAACCGTGCCAGAAAATCCGTGGTGCCGCCCGGGTTCGCCGGCGTGATGATGCGCACCGGACGATTCGGATAAGCGTCCGCGGCCTGCGTCGATGCCACCGGCATGGCCAGTCCCAACGCCGCCAGCAGCAAAGGCAAAGCCTTGCGTAAATTAAAAATAGTCTGCATTGCGTTCTCCTTGTCCATTCATTGCAACGCTCGGGAATATACCGCACTGTGGATAC
>JBFKCU010000184.1:0-5911 GCA_041620115.1 Burkholderiales bacterium
AGCTCGGCGACCTGAAGCAGCGTGCCGGTTGAAGCCGGCAGTTCGGCATTAACCGGCGACGGCGCACCGGTTGCCGCAGTCGACTCAAATCCGCGATGCTCGTGTTCGTACAAATGGCATTTGACGCGCTGCTGCTCGTACGCTGTGCTCCATTGCGGCACGGTCGTCGCGCACTGGGGCAGCGCATGATCGCAGCGCTCGACAAAGCGGCAACCGGTGAACTTCCGGTCCAGCGGCGGCACGGTGCCGCGAATCGCTGCCAGCGCCCGCCCGCGGCCGACGCGATCCGGCAATGACTCGAACAGCTTGCGCGCATACGGGTGTGCCGGTCCGGAGAAAAAAACGTCCACAGGCGCCGTCTCGATGATTTCGCCGGCGTACATGACGGCAACCTGCTGCGCCATCTGCGCCACCACCCCCAGGTCGTGGGTGATCAGCAGCATCGCCATGTTGCGTGACCGCTGCAGTTCGCGCAGCAGTTCCAGCACCTGTGCCTGCACGGTCACGTCCAGAGCGGTCGTCGGTTCATCGGCAATCAGCAGTTCGGGATCGCAGGCCAGCGCAATCGCGATCATCACGCGCTGCTTCATGCCGCCCGACATCTGAAAGGGGTACTCCGTCATGCGCCGCCGCGCATCCGGCATGCGCACGGCCTGCAGCAGTTCCAGCACCCTCGCATCGACCGCGGCACCATCGAAGTCCCCGTGGCAGCGCACCGCCTCGGCAATCTGCGCACCCACCGTCATTACCGGATTCAGCGACAAACCCGGTTCCTGGAAGATCATGGCGGCGCGCCGTCCGCGCACGGTGCGCATCCCCGTCTCCGGCAGCGCCAGCAAATTTTCTCCGCCAAGCTCCACGCGGCCGCCGGCAATCGTCGCCGCATCCGGCAACAGCCGCATGATCGACAATGCGGTCATCGATTTGCCGCAGCCCGACTCACCCACCAGTGCGTAGACTTCGCCGGCGGCAATGTCAAACGACACGCCGTCCACCGCGCGCAGCGGCGCCGTGCCGCCGCGGATCAGCGTGGTCAGCTCCCGGACCCGCAGCAGCGGCGCGGTCATGGCCGGCCGCCTTCAATAATCAATCGCGGATCGAAGGCGTCACGCACCGAGTCGGCGAACAGATTTGCGGCCAATACCAGTGTGAGCATGAAAATGAAGGCCGCTGCCAGCGACCACCAGACCATGGGCTCACGCGCCATTTCCAGGCGCGCACTGTTGATCATCGTGCCGAAGCTGATCATCGACGGATCAACACCCACGCCGACATAGGACAACACGGCTTCCGCCAGCACCAGCCCGCTGAAATCCATGACCAGCGCAATCATCACGATATGCATGACGTTGGGCGTGAGGTGGCGCATCATGATGCGCCAGTGCGACACGCCGAAGGCATGCGCGGCCTGGATGTATTCCATCTCGCGCAGCTTTAGCACCTCGCCGCGCAACAGCCGGCAAAGCCCGGTCCAGCTGGTCACGCCCAGGATCACGCACAGCGCCAGCAGGCGCACGTCGGCACGGATCTCCGTGCTCGGGAACAGCTCCGGATGGTTTTCGATGTACACCTGCATCATCAGCACCGCCGCTGCAATCAGCAGCACGCCGGGGATCGACGACAGCGTGGTGTACAGATACTGGATCGCATCGTCGACCCGTCCTTTGAAATAGCCCGCCATCACGCCCAGCACCAGCGCAAACGGCAGCATCACCAGCGTTGCCAGCGTCCCGATCACCAGCCCCGTGCGGATGCTCTTCAGTGCCTGGTACAGCACATCCTGGCCGACCTTGTCGGTGCCCAGCACGTGATAATGCGGTGCCAGCGCCATCACCGGGCCGATGACGACGCCCATCAGGCCCAGCGCGCAGAACACCGCACGCCACGGCACATTCGAGCGACCCCGCCAGATGTCGCGCCACACGGATTCAATATCCGCCGCCGTATGGCGCGCCCGCATCGCACAGACACCGATCACCACCACCAGCCACAGCACTACGGCGAACGCCAGCCCGCGAAACGCCCTGAGCGCCACGTCACGCCCGCGGTCCGCATGCGGGTCTGCCAGATGCGCGCCGCCATGGCGCAGCCGCGGATAGACCCGGGCTTCGCGACCGTCCGGCAACTGCACCGTCTCCTTTGTATAAAGATGCGTGGCGAAAGGCGCCGAGTACGTTTTCTCGCGGGTCGCGCGCAGCGGCTCCAGCGCGAGGTCGAGCACGCTGCGCACGGCAGTGGCATAGGCCACCTTGCCGTCCTGTGAGGGCAAGGCCGCGCGGTAATGCAGTGAGTCGAGCAGGCCGACCAGCACGAACGGCACCAGTACGGTCGCTGCAGCCATGCCGCTGGAACTGCGCGCGACCCGCGCCCAGGGCGCACGCAGATGCGGCCGCACGCGGGTATAGAGCGCGAGCCCGACCGCACCCGCCACCAGCAGCCAGACCAGCGCGTCGCTCCACAGCCATTCGAATCTGAACGGCATCATGTGAACCGCACCCGCGGATCGACCAGCGTATAGGAGATGTCGGTCAGGATCAGGCCGATGATATAGAGCACCGAGCCGAGAAACACCATGGCCCGCACGATGGCAAAATCCTGCTGGCTGATGGCGTCGATGGTGTAACTGCCCAGCCCGGGAATGCCGAAAAAGGATTCGGTGATCAGGGCACCCATGAACAGCAGCGGAATGACCACGACCACGCCGGTCAGGATGGGGATCATCGCGTTCTGCAGCACGTGGCGGAACAGCACGCGCACCTCCGACAGGCCCTTGGCGCGTGCCGTGCGCACGTAATCCTTGTTGATTTCCTCGAGGAATATGGTGCGGTACCAGCGCGCGTTGCCGCCGATGCCGCTGATGACCCCGATCAGCACCGGCACAATCAGAAACTTGATCGCGTCAAAACCGCCGTCGTAACCCGAAATCGGCACGAGATTCCACAGTTTGCCGAAGATGAACTGGCCACCGATGATGTAAAACAGCGCCGAAATCGACATCATCAGCACGCACAGCACGACCCCCCAGAAATCAATATAGGTCGCGCGGAAAAACGCCATCAGCAGCGCGAAGGTGATGTAGACCGCCAGCCCGATCACGAATGCCGGCACCTGCACCGCGAGACTGGGCCACATGCGGGTGCTGATGTCATACCCGATGTTGCGTCCCTGGTCGGAGGCGCCGAAATCGAAGACAAACAGGCGCACGGATTTGTCGAAAAACACGGTCTCGGTGACCCGCCCGATTCCTGACTCTTTTTCATTTAAAAACAATGGCTTATGGTATCCACGCTCACGCTTCCATTTTTCCACCGCCTCGGGCGTGACCCGCTTCGCCCCCAACTGCGCCCGCGCCACGTCATCCGGTGAATTGACGAAGAAAAACAGCGCGAAGGTCAGCACGTTGACGCCGACCAGCACCAACGCGCCGTAGATCAGACGTCGAATGATGTACGCCGTCATTGCGGCTCCACCACTGCCGTACGCCGTTCACGACGGCGGTAGGCTGCAATCGCCGGGAGCGCGCCCAGCACCAGCAGCACCGTGATCAGCGCCAGCGGCCAGATCACCGGCGGATTCCATAGCCGCCGCTTCTCGGCGCGCAGCGCCGGTTCCAGGCGCTGGTATTTGAGTCCGTTATTGGCGATCTGATTGGGCTTGCGGTTATGCACCCAGGCATGATGCAGCGTGTAGTCCTTGGGGAAAAAGCTCCACACCCAGGGGGCATCGTGGCGCAACAGCGCAACCATGCGGTCGATGATCGCTTGCCGCTCCGCGCCGTTGGCCATGTGTTTCATCCGGTCGAACAACTGGTCGAATTCCGGATTCCGATAGTTCGACGCGTTTTCCCCCTGCGTCTTGGCACGTCCCTGGGGGCCGTGCAGCAGGAACAGGAAATTTTCCGGATCGGGATAATCCGCGTTCCAGCCGAGGAAATACAACTGTGCCGTACCGCGCCGCAGCTTGTCCTGCAGCCGGTTGAAATCCGTGGCGCGGATCACCAGCTGCACGCCGAGCTTCTGCAGCTGCCGGATGTACCAGTCCAGACGCGCCTTACTGTCGGCACCGCTGGAGGTCGTGTCCAGATGCAGCAGCAGCGGCTGCCCGGTCTTTGCATCGCGGCCGTTGGGATATCCCGCTTCAGCCAGCAGCCGCTTCGCCTGCTCGATACTCTTGCGCTGCGGCTGGCCATTGCGCCATTCGTAGACATAAGGATTGATGCCTTCGGCATCCGGCTCGCGATAGCCGAATATGCCCGGCGGTATCGGTCCGTGCGCCGGCACGCCACGACCGTTGCGAAAGATCGAAATGAACTCTTCCTGATCAACCGCAATCGAAATCGCCTGGCGCAGCTTGCGCGTACGCTCACCGCCCCTGCCATCGGCGTCGCCAACCACCGGATCGAGCATGTTGAACCCGAGATAGAACACGCTCGTCGCGAGCGAGGTCTGCAGGCGGATGCCGCGGCGGATCATGTCCTCCGACAGCGTGACATCGCCCTGGCCCGAGAACTGCACCGCCTGATCGAAGGTGTCGGACGCGATGCCTGACGCGTCGTAATAACCCTGCAGGAATTTGTTCCAGTAAGGAATCTGCTCCTTCTCCAGGCTGAACACCACCTTGTCGATGAACGGCAGCGGCTTGCCGGCGTCCGCCAGCAGCCCGTGCGCTTGGTCCTGCGGCTCGCCCTCGGCCGGATAGGTCTCGCCCTGGTAGTACGGATTGCGCGCCAGCACCATCTGCCGATTCGGATTGTTGACCGTCAGCATGTAGGGTCCCGTGCCCAGCGGATACCAGTCGAGCGTGATGTTCTTCTGCGCCATGCCCGGCTGGCCGTAAAAGCGGTCGGCCTCGGGCGGCACCGGCGCAAAGAAAGGCATTGCCAGCCAATAGGCAAACTGCGGATACTTGCCGCGCACGCGGATCGCATAAGTATGACGATCGATGAGCCGCACGCCCTCCAGCTGATGCTGCGTGAGGTCGATCATCGCGTGCTCCGGCAACGCCGCCGATTCGGCCGCAAGGGTTGCCGCGAGTTCCTTCAACCCGACGACATATTCGGTCATCAGCTGCAGGATGGGCGAATGCAGGCGTGGATGCGCCAGGCGCTTAATCTGATGCACGTAATCGCCGGCCTCCAGTTCACGCGTACCCGTATGTTTGAAGTCGGCAAGCGTGTCGATGCCGCGCAACTCGGCCGCGCTGAGCGCGTGGTAGAGCGGCTTCCCCGCCGTATCCACCGCCAGTGCCGGATGCGGCTGGTAACGCACCCCTTTCCTAATGCTGATCACGTATTCGCTGTAGGCCACGCGCTCGGCCGGCACGGTGTCAGGCAGCGGTTTGCCGGCGGCATCGAGATAGGCCGGTCGCGGCACCGTTTCGGCCCCGAACGGAATCAGTTCGTACGGCCGCTTCAGGTAATGATATTGCAGCGGCGGCTGATAGATGTTGGCAATGAACGCATATTCGTTCTCGGCATAGGACTGCACCGGGTCGAGATGCTTGGGCCGCTCGCTGAAAGACGTATAGAGCACGTTATCCCCCGCAGCCGCGGCCGGATAAGGATTATTCCAGGGCGATTCGCCGCAGCCTGCGGTGAACACCAGGATGAGCAGTGCAATACCGTGCCTGTAGGGAAACATCGCGCGCCAGTGTAGCCGATATTGGACCCGCGTCTTCTGGTTATAATCGGCTGCTGACTGCCCCGCATCACCAAGAAACAGGGAGAACCATGGCGTTCCTGCAAGACAAGAAAATCCTGATTACCGGCCTGTTGTCGAACCGGTCCATCGCCTACGGCGTCGCAAAAGCCGCGCACCGCGAGGGTGCCCGGCTTGCGTTCACCTACCAGGGCGAGGACATCAAGGACCGTGTCGTCAAGCTCGCAGCGGAATTCGGCACCGTGCCGGTATTG
>JBFKCU010000185.1:0-5902 GCA_041620115.1 Burkholderiales bacterium
CAGGCGTCAGCATCGACCCAGATCGACGGATCCGGACGGGGATCGCTGCTAATGTGCGTCAGGCAGGTGGAACACCGATTTGTCCTGCTCGCCCAGTTGTGCCATCAGACCTGTTTCCCAGGCGAGGTATTGCTTCATTGCGTCGCGGTTGCCGGCATGGCGATCATGCACGAAAAACAGGTAATCAATGCATTCAGCGTCGGCCGGAATGTCCGCGGATGATGCCGTTGGCTGGCCTGCTGCGGTCCATGCGCCCAGGCCACCGTCAAGCAGGCGGATGTCGGTCAGTCCGGCATCGATTAGTTCGGTCGCCGCCAATCGTGCGACATCGCGCTCATCCGCCATCAGCACAACCGGAGACTTGGCGTTGCCGGCATCCTTGGCGATGCGGCTGCGTATGCTCCAGCGGCTGCCGGGGATGTGTGCCTTGCGGTAAGCCATGCTGGGGCCGACATCGAACACCGTGCAGGCTTTGGCATTGACCAGCTTGAGCAACTCGACTGCGGATATCAGCGGTAACGCCGGCAGTGCGGGCTTTGCCGGCGGTTCACCGGCGAGTCCGGCCTTCACGCCGCCTTCAAGCACATGGGCCTTGCAACCCAGCTGCAGTAGCCAGCTGGCGACGACCGGCGCGCGCACGAATTCCCCGCCGTCGATCAACACGATGCGGGCATTGCGTACGCCCACCCACTGGTCGGTGGCTTGTATCAACTGTCCGCCCGGCGTGTGCTGCGCGCCGGGGATGCTGCCCGCAGCGAATTCCTCCGGCGTACGCACATCGCAAAGATAGGTCGTGCGACCGGATTCCTTGAGCCACGCGGCGACGTCCGCAGCAGTTACGGTGGGTACCTTGAAGCGTGCGGCCAGCGTTTTCGCGGCCTGCTGCTGCGCCGGCAATGTCGCCGGATCGATCGCCTCGGGATATTGCAGGCTTGAACCGTGCTCAAGCTGCAGATCGGAGAGGTACCAGCCCTGGGTGCCGTTTTCCAGCGCGTAGACCGGGTTGGGTATGCCGAAGTTGATCAGAGTCTGTGCACCGAGGATCGAGCGGGTGCGGCCGGCGCAATTGATGATGATCTTGGTCTTGGGGTTCCTGACCATGCTCGCGACGCGGTAGGGCAGTTCGGCGTTGGGGCACGCCGTGCTGCCGGGGATGGTCATCTTGTGGTGCTCATGGACGGGGCGGCCGTCAAACAGTGCAAAGTCTTCGCCGGTCTCTCGCATCCGGACCAGATCCTGCGCGGTAATCCGCGGCGTGTTGTAGGCGTGTTCGACCATTTCGCCGAACAGCTTGCTCGGGACGTTGACGCCCTTGAACAATACGTAGCCGGCGTCTTTCCAGCCGCGCGTGCCGCCGTCCAGCACCGCAAGATCGGTATAGCCGAGCGTGGCCAGGCGCTGCGCGGCCCGCTGTGCGATGCCGGATCGGCCGTCATCGCAAAGGACGATGCGTGCGCTCTTGCGCGGCACCAGCGCAACGATACCCAGTTCCAAGCGGCTGTAAGGCAGTGGTGTCGCAAACAGCAGATGCTCTTCGCCGAACTGGCCATCCTCGCGCACGTCGAGCAGCGCGATTTCGTTACCGTCATGCAATGCGCGCTGCAGTGTGGCCGGAGCAATGGATCGAGTCTGGATCATGCATACACCCTTGAGCAGGAATAAGCCGGGATTATAGCCGCCGCCCGAGATGTGCCGTCAGCGGAACAGCAGGGGCAAGCCGCTGGCGATCAGAATCAGTGCGACCAGTCGCCGGAACGCGACATCATTCAGATTGGCGTGCACCCGATTGCCGATCCAGACGCCGGCGAGCATGATCGGCACCGCGATCAGGCATACGATCAGTGTTTCGCGGTCGTAACTGCCGACGGCGGCATAACCGATTCCGCGAAACACGCCCAGGCTGAACAGGATGGCGGCAACGGTCGCACGGAACTTTGCTTTGTCGAATTTCTGCAGATCGAGATAGATGGCGAAGAACATGCCGGCCATGGAGCCGAAAATGGTGCCGACGAAACCTGCGAGAGTGCCCGCAGTCGGCGTGGCGAGCCACAAGGGGATGCTCAATGTTGCTGCCGGACGCCAGGTCATCCACAACGAATACGCTCCGTAAAGGCCGACGAATATGCCCAGCGCGCGGGCGAGGGTGCGCGCGTCCAGCGTTTTGAAGAAATACAAGCCGATCAGCACGCCGACCAGGCTGAAGGGCAATATGCGCCACAGTGCCGGCCAGTGGATGTGGCGCAGATTCCGGTGCAGGATCGCGTACGAGGACAGCAATCCGAGAAAGGTCACCAACGGCACCGCGATTTTCAGCGACATGACCCATGCGAGCAGCGGCACGGTAATGCCGCCGAATCCGGCGCTGCCGCGGACGGCATAGGAAATGATGATAACGAAGCAGAAAAACAGCAGTTCGGGCAGCGACAGCGCGTCCACGGATCAGCGGTGGCGCCAGCTACCCGCGACGCTCACTTTTTTTCTTTGGTGGGCAGGCCGCCGAGCAATGCCGCTGTCGGGCGATTCGCGCGCGTGCGTATCGAGGGTGCTTTCTCGGGTGCTGTCGCAGCGCCGGTGGCGGTGGCGGCAGGTTCGTAGGGTTTGCTGAAATCAAAGCCATCGCTGGACCGTTGCGGCCGCGAGGCGGCGGCAGGGCGGTGCGCGGGCGTCGCAGGATGCGCGCGCGGCGCATCGTTGCGTGTTTCATGGCGAGGACGTCGCTCCCGGACGGGTTCGACGTCGGGCTTTTCGGTGATCTTGCGCGGAATCGCGCGCTTCAGCAGCTTTTCGATTTCGACCAGCAATCGGGTTTCTTCGGGGCATACTAGCGAGATTGCCTCACCGGGGGTGCCGGCGCGGCCGGTGCGGCCGATGCGGTGCACATAGTCTTCAGGGGTGTACGGCAGTTCGTAATTGATGACAAAAGGAAGTTCGGCGATGTCGATGCCGCGCGCGGCGATGTCGGTGGCAACGAGGACCGTGCAGCGCCCCTCCTTGAAATCTGCCAGTGCCTGTTCGCGTTCGGCCTGGGTGCGATCGCTGTGGATCGCGGTGGCGTTGATGCCATCGCGGACCAGTTCGCGCGCGAGCTTGTTGCAGTCGCGTTTCATGCGCAGGAACACCAGGACCTGTTTCATGTCACGCGAGCGGATCAGGTGTGCCAGCAGCGCCCGCTTTCCGGTGGCAGATGTTTCGTACACCTGGTGTTCGACCAGATCCGCAGGTGCATTGCGCCGCGCCACTTCGAGCAGTAGCGGGTTGCGCAGCAGCTGATTAGCCAGTTTCTTGATGTCTTCGGAGAAGGTTGCCGAGAACAGCAGGTTTTGCCGCTGTGCGGGGATCAGTGCGAGGATGCGGCGGATGTCGGGCAGGAAGCCCATGTCGAGCATGCGGTCGGCTTCGTCGAGCACCAGAATCTCGACCTGCCCCAGCGCGACGACTTTCTGCTGCACGTGGTCGAGCAGGCGGCCGGGGGTGGCGACCAGGATGTCGACGCCTTCACGCAGGGCCTTGGTCTGCGGGGCCATGTCCACGCCGCCGTAGACCACGGTCGAACGCAGTTTGAGATGCTTGCCGTAGACGCTTACGCTTTCACTGACCTGCGCGGCCAGTTCGCGCGTGGGGGTCAGGATCAGCGCACGAACCGGATGACGTGCCGGCGACGGGCTGGAATTGGCGTAGGGGGCGAGCAGTTGCAGCAGCGGCAGGGTGAATCCGGCGGTCTTGCCGGTGCCGGTCTGGGCGCAGCCCATGATGTCGCGGCGTTCCAGCACGGCCGGAATGGCTTTGGCCTGGATGGGTGTGGGTTCGGTATAGCCCTGGTCAGCGACAGCGCGCTGGAGTTCGGGAATCAGATTGAGATCGGCGAAGGACATGGTGGCGCTAGCAAAGATTGGTCGCCAACCTGGGCGACCCGGTAGTCATGACCGGCAGCGCAGGCACGTGAGGCTGCGGCGCAGGGTCGACGACAAGAATATGGGATATGGAACGGACGAAATCACGCGGGGGAGAGTATAGCGCTCCGGCCGCCTTCCGGCCAGCCGCTAAGCCAAAAACTTCCAAATATTCAAAAATCTGGTAAATTGTGCCGGCAATTCTGCATGTGTCATTTTGGATGAAAACTGCCCGCTATGGATGGCTATCACCCGACCTCGAATGACCTGGCGACCGTGAGCCTGTTTCCGCTGATCCTCACGCTGGATACGCGCGGCGTGCCTCATCGCTGGATCAGCTGGCAACATGCCTGCTATTACTATTCCAAGGAACAGGTTGCCTGGAGTATGGGAGCGCGTGCGTTCACCGTTCATGGCGGCATGAACCGGATCACCGGTGAGCGGTCGGTGATCAGCGGGGCCAGCATCATTGCCATCAAGGGCAAGGCGATGGCGATGAGGTCGTTCAATCAGGTGCCGCCGCTGAATAATCGGGAACTGTTCCATCGCGACCGCCAGATCTGCGCTTATTGCGCTAAGAGTTTCCCGGGCGCGCGCCTGACGCGCGATCATATCAAGCCGTTTTCCAAGGGCGGTCGCGACACCTGGATGAATGTCGTGACGGCCTGTCGTTCATGCAACGAGCGCAAGAGCGACCGCACGCCTGAGGGCGCGGGCATGGAACTGGTCTATCTGCCGTATGTCCCGAATCGCGCCGAATACCTGATTTTGACCAATCGGCGCATTCTTGCCGATCAGATGGAGTTTCTCGCGCAGCACGTGCCGGCGCAAAGCCGGCTGCATCAGCCGCGATAGCCCAGGCGACCAAGGGAAGGCCCGCCGGTGCGGCGAGGAGATGGTCTATTGACGCTGCAGTTCGCGTGCGGCCGATTTCAGTTCAGCAGGCGTTGGCGGACGCCGGTCCTTGAGGATCAGCCATAACAGTGCGCCGTTGACCAGTATGAACACGATCTCAAGGTACAGCAGGGTGCCGACAATCACGTGCGCTGGTTTCTGCGCAAAGACGAAATAAAATCCTTCGAAGGTCGGTATCGCGGCTTTGGTCAATGCAAAAACAGACTCCATTGGCGGGAACAGCAGCATCAGCACGAGATTGACGCCGGTAAAAAACAGGGCGGCATTCTGCAGGTTGATCTTTCGCCCCGGCTGCGCAGCCGGTCTGGTTTGCAACAGCAGCCAGGCAATTGCCAGGTTGATCAATACCACGACGATCTCGATGAGCAACAGGTCAGCGTTGATCTCGCTGAGTGGCGGCCTGTCGGCGATGAAATGAAATCCCGCAAATACCGGGATGCTGGCTGACGCTACCGTATATTGATCAATCGGGGGAAACAGGGTGATCAGGAGGACGTTGGCTACGGCGACTGCCAGCGCGATACCTTGATTGCGATTCATGACAGAAACGCTCCCAATTGGAAAGGACGGTTTTCAGTATAACTGAGGTCGCGTGGTGTGGATGCCGTTAACGGCCATAACTCCTTGTTTTCTAAAGCGCGGGCGCGTAGATGTGGCGTCGCCGGCAATGCAGTAGGGAAGGGCCAAGGCCTGCAACGTAGCGCCCGTCTTCACGTCTTGAACGAAGGCAGCGACGTGCAGATTGGTACTGGGGTTCCCGCTGAACAGCGGCAAGCGCTGTTCGAACTTGGCGCCGCCCGCTGCGTCCAGTGCTACCGGTCCGGTCAACTTGCGGACCACATAATCATGCGCCAGGCGCTTGCCGCGATTCTCTCCGGCGCGAACCTCGGTCACCAGGCCGTTTTCGTAAACGGCGATGAAAACCTCTGCGGTCCCGCGATCGGCAACGGCAGGCCCGTTGACCTTTCCACGCAGCAGCGGCATGTCGCTGCCGGTGTCAATAGCCAGGTGTATGTGCGCACGCGATTTCTGGTGGTTGATCGCAGCAATACGTTCGCCGAAATCGTCGCGGAACGGTGCACGCCGGTAGTCGGCGC